>NZ_JARKVQ010000019.1:0-43521 GCF_029946565.1 Iodidimonas sp. MBR-22 | reverse complement strand
TCGCTAACGCAAAAATCAGAGATATGAAACTCCAACAACAGAGTTGATGACGAAAGAGGGGGTGGGGTGATGCGGGGGGCGGGGTGACGAGAGGGAGAAAGGGCCGGGTGACGTTGATAGTGGCCGAGAGAAGAAGAAGCCAGCGCGACTGAGCGCCGGCGCTGTTGCGCCGCCCCGCAGCCTTGAGCGCGTTTCATGTGAGCATTGGCGAAGCCGAGCGCGGCGGAAACAACAAATAAGCAGCCGTGAGCGCAGCGAATGCACGCGAGATCAAAAATCGTCACCCCGGCTCGGGGGCCGGGGTGTCAATTTAGCTGATGAACTCAATCGTGGCTTATTGCAAAGTCCAGTTAAGGGGCAGAATGATCGTCAGGCGATCATCGGACAATTCAGCAGGAGGCTTTGGCAGGGGATTGACCCGGCCCATCAAACGTTCGATTTCCGAATCGAGGACATTATGGCCAGTGGGCTGAAGGATTTCATAGGATTGAATGGCGCCGGTGCGATCCATCACAACCTTCACCCGGGCCGAGCCTTCAAGCTGGCGCATCATGGCTGAGCGGGGATAAACCTGCTTTGAAGCTACGGTGCGTGCGATGGCGGTTTGCCAATCCGCAACACTGGCTGCTTTAACCACGCCAAAAGAGGCGGACAGGGCGGCTGTCGTCATTAATGCAACAGCGAGAGCTTTGCGTGCGAACATGTTTTTGCCTTTTGTGAACACGGGTTCAAATTCTGCGCGACATGACAATCGACCCATCTCTGCGCCCCGACCTTTTGCACCGCAACATATTAAGAGTTTGCCAAGAAATATCCCTAATATAACATTTATTTTCCGATAAAATTTGAACGATCACCGCTGCTCTGCAACTGGCATGAGGATCGCTGTCACTTTAGCCGCAGATCATCCGCAAAATAGGGATCTTCACTTTACCGTGGCCCCCGCTGTGGCCTTGCGCCTCAAAAATGCCGATCCACGCTTTCATCGCGGACAATCTTGTGTTACACTGTGCAAACGTTTGCTCGATAAGGGTTGGTCTATCAAAGGAATGCGCTGCTATGAATAAGCCGATGATCTATAATGCGCCACGCTTCACCGTGAAACAATATGATTGGGATCTGTTCAAAGGCCCAAGGGCTGGCGAAAAGGCTCAGGATTTCGCGCTCACAGCCCAGGATGGCAGCACGGTTCATCTATCGGATTTCAAGGGCAAATGGGTGGTTGTGGAAACCGGCTCTGCCACCTGCTCCATGTATACCAAAAATATTCCCGGCATGAAGGCATTGCGCGCTGAATTCCCGGATGTGGAATTCATTGTTGTTTATGTGCGCGAAGCCCATCCCGGCGAACGTTTGGGCCAGCATCAGTCTTTCGAGGACAAAAAGAAGGCGGCCAGCCTTCTCGCCCCCCGCTATGAAGAAGATCGTCCGGTTTATATCGATGCCTATGAGGGCGATATGCACAAGGCTTATGGTGGGATGCCCAATATCGTTTATGTGATCAATCCCGATGGAATCGTGCATTATCGCTGCAATTGGGCCACGGTGGATGGGGTGCGCGAAGCTTTGAGCGATCGCGAAAATCTTCATACCGTTGAAAATGCTGATATGCACAAGCTGAAAGCCAGCCGTGGCATGATGGTCGCCCTGCGCACCATGTGGACCGGCGGCTTTCTGGCTTTATGGGATTTCATCATTGCCACGCCCAAGCTGATGAAGCGGCACAAGCTGGTGGATGATTATTATAACAAGCATGGCAAATTCAGGAATTCCTGAGCCTCATGCCCATCATCACCGCAGAAAATAAAGAGGTTGCATCGCTTTTAGGGGTGCATCTTTACCACAGCCCTTTTTCCAATTGTTCCCAGCGCACGCGATTGGTGCTGGCGGAAAAGGGGATCGCCTGGGAAAGCCACGAAATCAACCTGATGGCATTCGAACATCTCACCCCTTTTTATCAGGGAATTCATCCCAAGGGGGTGGTGCCGGCGCTGGTTCATGATGGCGTGGTGATCGTAGAATCCCACGATATCATCCGCTATCTGGATGATCATTTTCCCGGCCCGAAACTGATGCCCGCATCCCATGATGAAGCGGCGCGGATCAGGCCCTGGATGGAATTGGGCGATGCATTGCAGATGAGCATCAAAAGCCTGACCTATGATCGCCTGTTCCGCGATAAATTTCCGCCCACTCAAGAAAAATACGCCTTTTATGCCGCCCATCAGCGCAATCCCGATCTGGTGGCTTTTTACCGTCGGTTTCTCGATGGCTTTGATCCCGATGATATCAGGCGCTATGACGAGGCGGTGGCGGATTTCCTCGCCCAAACCAACCGCCAATTAGGAAAAACCCCGTGGCTTGCGGGGGATGCCATCACCCTGGCCGATTTTTCCGCCGTGGTGAATGTGCATCGGGCCACCAAGCTGGGCCATGATCTGGCGGCCTATCCCGCCACCCTTGCATGGTATGAAACAATAGAGGCGCGGCCCAGCTTCCATCAGGCGATCACATCCTATGTGCCCTGATCCTCAATCCATGATGCTCAATCGATCAATTTGAGCAGATGCCGATCAAACAGACGCAACACCTGATCAAGATGATGGCCCCGCCGCAGCACCTGCCCTTCCATCCCCAAAACCAGCCATGCCCCTTGCCGATTGGCTCGGGCGGGGATTTTGATGATGCGATAGGCCGGTCGCTCGCTGGCCCGGCGAAAGATGGCAAATTCGGCCCGATCCCGCCCCGCATGAAGGCCATAATCGCGCCACAGCCCGGCGGCCACAAAGCGACCATAAAGATCGAGAATCCGCATCAATTCAGGGCGGGCAAACATCACCGCAGGCTGATGGCCCAGGATGGGAGGCCCATCTGAATTTTGTGTCACATGAAAATTCATCATCCCCTTCATTGTGCGTCCTGTACTGGGGCTTGGCAAGCACTCAGCCGCTGGTCCCGGCCCATTTGCTGCGCTGCGCCATAAAATAGTTTGCAGATCCCTGTCGCACAGGGTGCGTTCGTGAAATTGCTGCGCTATAAGATGCAGCATCAGATCCCGTCCACAGCCACGATTGTCTTATTTTATGTCCGATACAGATAAGCTTTATGAATCCGCCCTGCGTTATCATCGCATGTCGCCCCCCGGAAAACTCGCCATTGTCGCCACCAAGCCGCTGGTCACCCAGCGTGATCTGGCGCTGGCTTATTCCCCCGGCGTGGCAGCGGCCTGCAAGGCGATCATGGATGATCCCGATGAAGCCGCCAATCTCACCGCCCGGGGCAATCTGGTTGCGGTGATCAGCAATGGCTCGGCGGTTTTGGGTCTGGGCAATATCGGGCCGCTGGCCTCAAAGCCGGTGATGGAAGGCAAAGCCGTTCTGTTCAAGAAATTTGCCAATATCGATTGTTTCGATATCGAGGTGGATGCCAAAGACCCGGATCTGTTTTGCAAGGTGGTGGCCGCCCTTGGCCCCACCTTCGGGGCGATCAATCTTGAGGACATCAAGGCGCCTGAGTGCTTCATCATCGAAGAGCGCCTGCGCAAGGAAATGGATATCCCGGTTTTTCACGATGATCAGCATGGCACCGCCATCGTGGCCGGGGCGGCGATCTATAATGCCTTGAAGGTGGTGGGGAAAAAGATCGACGAGATCAGGCTGGTCTCCACCGGAGGCGGGGCGGCCAGCCTTGCCTGTCTTGATCTGCTGGTTTCGATGGGGCTGAAGCGCGAGAATGTCATTCTGTGCGATATCGAGGGCGTGGTTTATGAAGGCCGCAAGGAAGACATGAACCCCTATAAAAGCCGCTATGCCCGGCAAACCGATATGCGCACGCTGGATGATGCGATTGCCGATGCCGATGTGTTTCTGGGCCTTTCAGCACCCAAGGTTTTAACACCCGATATGGTGAAGAAAATGGGCAGCCAGCCGATCATCATGGCACTGGCCAATCCCGAGCCGGAAATCATGCCTGATCTGGCCCGCGAAGCCCGGCCTGATGCGATCATCGCCACCGGGCGTTCGGATTTCCCCAATCAGGTGAATAATGTTTTGTGCTATCCCTTCATCTTTCGCGGGGCTTTGGATGTGGGGGCCAGCGATATCAATGAAGCGATGAAGATCGCCGCCGTGAAGGCGATTGCCTCTTTGGCCGATAAGGAAGTCTCGGATGTGGTGGCCCGCGCCTATGAAGGCGAACCCTTGCGGCTGGGGCCGGATTATCTGATCCCCAAGCCCTTCGATTCCCGGCTGATGACCGAAGTGGCCCCTGCGGTGGCCAGAGCGGCGATGGAAAGCGGGGTGGCCCGCCGGCCCATCGAGGATTTCGATGCCTATCTCACTCAATTGAATACCTTTGTTTTCCGTTCGGGCAATTTGATGCAGCCGATTTTCGAGCGTGCCCGCAGCCATAAAAAGCGCCTGTTGCTGGCCGAAGGCGAGGAAGAGCGGGTTTTGCGTGCGGCCCAGGCCCTGCTCGATGAAAATCTGGGCGATATCACCCTTGTGGGGCGGCCTGCCGTGGTTGAAAGCCGGATCGAAAAGCTGGGCCTGCGGATGCGGGCCGACCGCGATTTCGAATTGGTCAATCCGCAAAATGATGCCCGCTATGGCGACTATTGGCGGGCTTACCATCTTTTGATGGAAAGGAAGGGCGTTTCCCCCGATGAAGCGCGCACGGTGATGCGCACCAATAATACCGCTATTGCCTCTTTGGCCTTAAAGCGTGGCGAGGCCGATGCCATGGTCTGCGGGTCTGTGGGGCGTTTTGACAGCCATCTTCATCATATCCTCGATATTGTGGGCTTGTCGGATGGGGTGAAGGCGGCATCCGCGCTCTCGGTTCTGATGCTGAGCAAGGGCACGTTCTTTTTATGCGATACCTTCATCACCAATGATCCCAGCGCCGAAGAAATCGCCGAAGTGACGATGCTGGCCGCCGATGAAGTGCGGCGCTTTGGTCTGGAGCCGAAAGTGGCCCTGCTCTCGCATTCCAATTTCGGCACGTCGAAATCTGCCAGTTCCGCCAAGATGCGCACGGCCCTGGCCCTGCTCCATGAAGCCGCCCCCGATCTGGAGGTGGAAGGCGAAATGCATGGCGATGCGGCCATTGATGAAGCCATTCGCGATCATATCTTTCCCCATTCCCGGCTCAATGGCATGGCCAATCTGCTGGTGATGCCCAATCTCGATTCGGCCAATATCGCCTATGAACTTTTGAAGGTTCTGGGCGATGGCCTGCCCATCGGCCCGCTGCTTCTGGGCACAAGAAAGCCGGCGCATATCGTCACCCCATCGGTGACCGCGCGGGGGCTGTTGAATATCGGCGCTCTGGCCCTTGTGGATGCCATTGATCCGCCGGAATTGCGCCGCTCTCTATCGATCGACTCCTTACAGGATTAAAGGGCCGCCTTTTCGATCAGGATGAAAGATCATGCATCCTGATCATTGACGGGCGTTTTTATCTGTGTATGATAAGGCAAACGTTTGCATGTACACACATCAACACAAGGCTGAGGGAAAATCATGAGCTCTGATGACCACAAGCATTCGCACGATAACAAAGCCCGCGATCATCAGCATGAACAGACCATGTTGAACAAGCCCCGGGCGGTTTCGGATCGTTTGGAAATTCTGCCTGATGACATCAATCCCCATCATGATTGGACGCGGTTGAATGCCCATGGCGTGATGAATGTGGATTTCGAGGAACGGGTCGATTTCCGGCGCCTGCATCGCTATCGCCTGTCCCGCGCCCGGCAGGCTTTGCGCAATTCCGAGCTTGGCGCCCTTTTGTGCTTTGATAACAACAATATCCGCTACATCACCTCGACTATGATCGGGGAATGGTCGCGGGATAAATTCTGCCGCTACACGGTGCTGACCGGCAATGGCGAACCGCATCTGTGGGATTTCGGCTCGGCAGCGGCGCATCACCGCATCTATGCCCCCTGGCTTCAGCCCGTTTGCTGTCATGCCGGGAATGTGGGCCTGCGCGGCACCATCCCCCCCGATCAGGGGCTGATCAAGCGGGCGGCGCAGGAAATTCATGATGTTCTGCGCGAACAGGGTGTGGCCGATATGCCCGTGGGTGTGGATGTGATCGAACCGCCGATGATGTTCGAGTTGCAAAGGCTGGGCCTTGATATTCGCGATGGCCAGCAGGTGATGCTTGATGCCCGGGAAATCAAAAGCCGGGATGAAATCATGCTGCTCAATACGGCGGCGGCGATGGTCGATGGGGTGTATCAGGATATCTATGAAAAGCTCAAACCCGGGGTGCGGGAATCCGATATCGTGGCCATGGCATCAAAGCGCCTGTTTGAAATGGGCTCCGATGATGTGGAGGCGATCAATGCGGTATCCGGCGAACGCTGCGCCCCGCATCCCCATAATTTCACCGATCGCATCATCCGCCCCGGCGATCAGGCCTTTTTCGATATCATTCAGGCCTATATGGGCTATCGCACCTGCTATTACCGCACCTTCAATGTGGGGATGGCAACACCCGCCCATCATGATGCCTATACCAAGGCGCGGGAATGGATGGATGAAGCCCTGAGCCGGGTGCGCCCCGGGGCCAGCACCGATCATATCGCGGCCGCTTTCCCCAAAGCGGAAGACTTCGGCTTCCCCAATGAGATGGAAGCCTTTGCCCTGCAATTTGGCCATGGGCTTGGTGTCGCCCTGCATGAACGGCCGATCATTTCGCGCCTTGTTTCCATGGATTATCCGATGGAAATCAAGGAAGGCATGGTGTTTGCGCTGGAAACCTATTGCCCGGCCAAGGATGGCTCGGGGGCGGCCCGGATCGAGGAAGAAGTGGTGGTCACCGCCAACGGCGCCAAGGTCATCACCCTGTTCCCGGCGCAGGAATTGCCCATCGCCAATCGCTATTGAAATACCGGATTTTCATCACAGACCAGCCCCGATCCAATGATCGGGGTCCATCACGAAAAGGATAAGATCCTTGGTAAAAAAACCCACGAGGAAAAATGACGATATTGGCGAGGACATCCGCCTTGCCCTTTATCGGACACAGCAGGAGGTGCGGCAGGTCGAAAAGCGCGCCTATGATCTTTTCCTGCAGAATATGATCAAAGGGACCAGCCATCTGTGCATCGGTCAGGAGGCCATCGCCGCCGGTTTTGGGGTGGCCATGAAGCCGGGCGACTGGAGCTTTTGCACCTATCGCGGCCATGGCCACACTCTGGCCCGGGGCGCTTCGATGACCGGTGTTCTGGGCGAATTGATGGGCCGTGAGTGCGGCCTTCTGGGCGGCAAGGGCGGCTCGATGCATCTCACCGATGTCACCAAGGGGGCGATGGGTTCCTATGCCATCATCGGTGCCCATCTGCCCATCGCCATGGGGGCTGCGTGGAAAGCCCAATATAAGAAAACCGGCGAGGTTTCGGTGTGTTTCTTTGGCGATGGCACCACCAATATCGGGGCCTTTCACGAAGCTGTCTCGATGTCGGCGGTGTGGAAACTGCCGGTGGTGTTTGTCTGCGAAAACAATCTTTATATGGAATATACCGCCATTGGCGATGTCACGCCTGTGGAAAATCCGGCGGCGGATCGGGCCTCGGCTTATGGCCTGCCTTCGATCATTGTTGATGGCAATGATGCCGATGCCGTTTATCGGGTGGCCCAGGAAGCCTTTGCCAAGGCCCGGGCGGGCGATGGCCCATCCCTGATCGAATGCAAAACCTATCGCCATCATGGCCATAGCCGCGCCGACCCGGGCAAATATCGCCCCGATGCCGAGGTCAAGGAATGGATCGCCAAAGACCCGATCCCCTTTTATCGCAAGCGGATGCTGGATTTCGGGATCAGCGAAGAGGCCATCAAGACAATTGAAGACGATGTGGCAAAGGCAGTGAATGCCGCCACGGAAGAATCCAAAAACGCACCGCCCCCATCCGAAGATGTGATCTTGAAGGATGTATGGGCTGACGGAGGCTGGGCATGGCGGAACTGACATATCGCGACGCGGTTGCACAAGGCATCGCGCAAGAAATGGAACGTGACGAGGATGTCGTGTTTCTGGGCGAGGACATCGGCGCTGCCGGTGGTGTTTTCAAGGCGACCGTTGGGCTTTTAGACCAATTCGGGCCGACGCGCGTGCGCGATACCCCGATTGCCGAACAGGCGATATTGGGCACCGCCATGGGGGCGGCGATGGTGGGCCTGAAGCCCATCGCGGAAATCATGTTTTCCGATTTTTTCGCGGTTTGCTGGGATATCGTGGCCAATGAAATTGCCAAAACCCGCTATATGACCAATGGGCAGGTGTCCTTGCCGCTGGTGATCCGCACCGCCAATGGCGGCGGCCTGCGTTTTGGTGCGCAACACAGCCAGAGCATCGAAAACTGGGCGATGATGATCCCCGGCCTGAAGGTGGTCGCCCCCTCATCACCCGCCGATGTGAAGGGCCTTTTGGCGGCCGCCATCCGCGATCCCGATCCGGTGATTTTCTTTGAACATAAAGCCCTTTATCCGGTGAAGGGCGAAGTGCCCGATGGCGAATATGTGGATAAGCTGGGCGAAGCCAAAGTTCTGGTCAATGGCGATGATCTGACCATCGTGGCGCTGGCCAATATGGTGCCGCGCGCGGTGGAAGCCGCCCAGCGCCTGAAGGACGAGCATGGCATTCATGCAACGGTGGTGGACCTGAGATCGCTGGTGCCTTTGGATACCCAAACCATCTTCCGCGAAGTCTCCAAAACCGGGCGTTTGTTCACGGTCGAGGAAAACCCGAGGCTGTGCGGATGGGGGGCGGAAATATCCAGCCTTGTGAGCGAAGAATTATTCTGGGATCTGGATGCGCCGATCACCCGCATCACCACACCGCATATTCCTTTGCCCGCCGCCGATCATCTGGAAGATCTGACCATCCCGAGCGTTGATCGGATCACGGATCGCATTCTCAAATCATTGGGGTAAATCATGGCCAAAGCCAATATGCCTGTGGAAACAGGTCTCTATATCAATGGTGAATGGCGTCCGTCTTTGGATGGTGCCCGGATCGAAGTGATCGATCCCGCCACCGAAGAGGTCATCACCGATGTGGCATCGGCATCAAAAGAAGATGCCCTGCTCGCCGTGGATGCCGCCCATGCGGCCCAGCCCTTATGGGCCGCCCGCCCGCCCCGCGAACGGGCTGAAATCCTGCGCCGGGCCTTTGATCTGATGACTGCCCGGGCCGAGGATTTCGCCCGGCTCATCACCCTTGAAAATGGCAAGGCTCTGCGCGATGCCCGGGGCGAAGTGGCCTATGCCGCCGAATTTTTCCGCTGGTATGCCGAAGAAGCCGTGCGCAATCTATCGGATATTTCCACCGCCCCTTCGGGCAAAAACAGGATTTTGGTTTTACAGCAGCCCGTGGGTGTGGCGCTTTTGATCACGCCATGGAATTTCCCGGCGGCCATGGCCACCCGCAAGATCGGGCCGGCGCTGGCGGCGGGCTGTTCGGTGATTTTAAAACCGGCATCGGAAACCCCGCTCACCGCACTGGCCATTGCCAGCCTTCTGGAGGAAGCGGGCGTGCCCAAAGGGGTGGTGAATGTGATCCCCTCGGCCCGTTCATCGGCCATCGTGCCGGGTATTCTGGATGATCCCCGGGTGGGCAAGCTGTCATTCACCGGGTCTACCGGGGTGGGGCGCATCCTTTTGGGCAATGCCGCCAAAACCATCGTCAATTGCTCGATGGAATTGGGGGGCAATGCACCGCTCATCGTCTTCAACGATGCCGATCTAGAGACTGCGATTGAAGGGGCGATGACCGCCAAAATGCGCAATGGCGGCGAAGCCTGCACTGCGGCCAATCGCTTTTTCGTCGAAGACGGCATTGCCGATGCCTTTATCCGCGCCTTCAGCCAGGCGATGGCGGGGCTGAAAGTGGGCAATGGCCTTGATGATGGGGTGGAATTGGGCCCGCTGGTGAACCGTGGGGCCCGCGATGATATGGAAAAGCTGGTGGAAAACGCCCTGTCGCATGGCGGCAAGCTAGAAACCGGCGGCACGCGGCCCGATCAGCGTGGCTTTTTCTATAATCCCACGGTGATCAGCGATCCCGGTGCCGATGCTTTGCTTTTGCAAGATGAAATCTTCGGCCCCATCGCCCCGATCCAGCGATTCGATGATCTCGATGATGTGATCACCCGCGCCAATGATACGGAATACGGCCTGATTTCCTATGTTTTCACGGAAAATCTGAAAAAGGGCCTGCAGGTCTCGGAACGTCTTCAATCGGGCATGGTGGGGCTTAATCGCGGTGTGGTTTCTGATCCGGCGGCCCCCTTTGGCGGTGTCAAGCAATCGGGGCTGGGCCGTGAAGGCGCGCATGATGGCATGCTCGAATTTCTGGAAAAAAAATATATTGCAGTGAGCTGGTAAAAAGCTGGCAGGAGAGTGACCTTATGGACGTGATCATGCCCCAGCTTGGGGAATCGGTAGAAGAAGGCACCATTGCCCAATGGCATAAAAAGCCCGGCGATAGCGTTGCCATCGATGAGATTCTGCTTGAGATCGAAACCGACAAAGTGGCGACCGAAGTGCCATCACTCGTTGCCGGAGTGATGAAGGATATCCTTGTCGCCGAAGGGGAAACAGCCAAGGTGGGTACGGTTTTGTGCGTCATCTCCACGGCTTCTGATGAGAAGGCGACGGGCGATGACAAATCGGCAGGTGATGAGAAGTCGGCAAGCTCAGCAGGCGCAAAAGCAGACACCGCCAAAACGGAGTCCGCAAAAGCGCCCAGCCGGGTGAAAGCGCCGCTGCCCAAAACCGCACCCGATGGCACCCCCCTCTCCCCCGCCGTGCGGCGGCTGATCGCCCATCATGATCTTGATCCCGCGGCAATCACCGGCACCGGTCGCGATGGCCGCATCCAACGCAATGATGTGATGAAGCATCTCGATAGGGCAGGCCCAAAAGCCGCTACCCCAATGCCCGGGGCCTTCCCCCCGGTGAAGCCATCAGGGCGCGATGTGGAGCGCCAGCCCTTCTCATCCCTGCGGCGCAAAATTGCCCAGAATATGATCCAGTCGAAAAACACCTCGGCCCATGTTCTGCAAGCGGTGGAGGCCGATTTTTCCGGTGTCGAGCGGGTGCGGAGCTTCATGAAAGGCGCATGGCGCAGTGCCGAGGGGGCATCCCTCACCTACCTGCCCTTCATTGCCCGCGCGCTGTGCCTTGCCTTGCCCGATTATCCCGATCTCAATGCCGAACGGGATGGCGATAGCCTGCTCAGGCATCGGCATATCGATATGGCCTTTGCCATCGATCTTGATCATAAAGGGCTTATGGCACCGGTGCTGCGCAATGCGGATGCATTGAAGGTACCCGCCCTTGCCCGTGGGATCATGGATCTGGCCGACCGGGCGCGCAGCAACACATTGACCGCCAATGAGCTTTCGGGCGCGGGCTATACCATCACCAATAATGGCAGCTTTGGCACGCTCATCACGGCACCGATCATCAATCAGCCGCAGGTGGCCATTTTATCCACCGATGGCATCAAAAAGCGGCCCGTGGTGGTGGAAGGCTCCAATGGCGATGAGATTGCCATTCGGCCCATCGGGGTGCTGGCCCAAAGCTTTGATCATTGCGTGATCGATGGGGCCTATTCCGGGGCTTTTCTCAATCGCGTGAAAGAGATCATCGAAACCCGCGATTGGGCCGCCGAGTTCATCTAGATTTCTGAACATTTCGCGGTGGAGCCGCGCACGACAAGATGAGGCGTCACCATATGCTGTCTCGTCTTGTCGGGGGCCTGCTCGATCAGTTTCAGCATCGCGGATGCGGCTTCTTCGCCCATCTTGTGCAAGGGGATATGCACCGTGGTCAAAGGCGGTTTGAACTTGTCGGAAAAGGGCATGTCATTATAGCCGGTGACCGAAATATCTTCGGGGCAGGAAAGCCCGGCCTCGGTGATGGCATCATAGCAGCCAAGAGCCAGAAGGTCGTTCGCCGCCACCACCGCCGTGAATGGCTTTTCCCGTTCGAACAAACCGCGAAGGGCCGCAAACCCTTCTTTTTCGCTGTAATTATGGCAAAAGGCGATCAGATCCTCATCAGGGGTGAGCCCCTCTTTTTTCATCGCCTCTTTAAAGGCCAGATAGCGGCGAAAGCCGGTGGAAATTTCCTGGGGCCCGGCAATATGCGCAATCCTGCGATGCCCCTGATCCAGAAGATGCCGCACCGCCATGGCAATGCCAGTTCCATCATCATTCACCACCGATGCCACCGCATCATCATCCAAAGACCGATTGATCAACACCACATGATAGCCTTCATCGATGCAACTGCGGATCAGATCATCGGCCCGATGCGCGGTGGCAAGGATCAGGCCATCGGTTTGCCGGGCCTTCAATCGCTCAACGATGCGCCGTTCTTCCTCCACACGATTATCGGTATCGCCCAGAATGGCGGTATAGCCCGATTGTTCAAGGCGATGTTCGATCCCGCGGATGAGCGGCGGGAAAATCGGATTGCTCAGATCAGGGATCAAAACCCCCACGGTGAACGACCGGTTAACACGCAGGGAATAAGCAAAAGGATTGGTTTTATAGCCCAGTTCAGCCGCCATGCGGCGAATGCGATCCGCCACTTCCTCGGAAACGGCATAGCCTTTTTTATTATTGAGAACCCGCGAGACTGTGGACAAATGCACATCGCAGCGCTCTGCCACATCCCGCAGCGTTGCCCGCGCTCGTGCCATATCTCTATCCCCGGTTTTTGATCCTGTCACCAGATCAACTCTATCTCATCTCCGCTATTCATAGCCGATTTTGCCAAAGCGTCAAATTTTACAAACTCTGTTTCACACAGACTTGTAAAACTGTTGCACTAAAGATTGTTTGAGGCTATATCTACGCAAAGCTTTGCGTAACAGCATAAGCGCCAGATTTCGACACCCACTTCACACGGCCGGCGGGCAATGCATGCCTGTCAGCCAAACAGCCAGAACCACAAAGGGCAGGCAGCCTTTAAAAACCGGTTCAGAATAAAAGAAAGGTCACATCATGTCAGGGACATCAAAAGAACAGCTTCATATCGGCTGGATCGGCACGGGCCGCATGGGCTATGCCATGGCAGGCCGATTGCTCAAGGCCGGATATACAGTTTCGGTTTACAACCGGACCCGCGCCAAAGCCGAACCCCTGGCGGACCTGGGCGCCAAAATCGTCAACAGCCCACGCGATCTGGCGCGCTGCGATGTCACCTTCTCGATGGTCTCTGGCCCCGCCGATCTCAAGCAGGTCGTCTCGGGCGCGGAAGGCGTTTTATCCGATCCCGATCATGCCCCGAAAATCCATGTGGATTGCTCCAGCGTTTCCGCCGAAGGCTCAGCGGATGTGCGCAAGGATCTGGCAGCACGGGGCGCAGACATGATCGCCGCACCGGTCTCTGGCAATGCCAAGGTGGTGGAAGCGGGCATGTTATCGATCGTGGCTTCCGGGCCGGAGCAGGCGTTTAAAACCGTTGAGCCCCTGCTCGATGCCTTGGGCGAAGGCGTATCTTATGTGGGGGATGGCGAATTGGCCCGGATGGTCAAGATCTGCCACAATATCCTTTTGGGTGTGGTGACCCAAAGCCTTGCGGAAATTACGGTGCTGGCGGAAAAGGGCGGTGTGAAGCGCCATGCCTTCCTCGATTTCATCAATAAAAGCGTGATGGGATCGGTTTTCACCCGCTATAAAACACCGGCTTTCGTCAATCTGGATTGGAAACCCACCTTCACCCCCGCCCTTTTGAAAAAGGATCTGGATCTGGGGCTGGCGGCGGGCCGTGAATTGGGGGTTCCCCAACCCCTGACCGCGATGACCCGTGAACTGGTACAGGCGATGATCGGCCATGGCTATGAGGATATCGATTTCGGTGCGCTATTGGAGCTGGAAGCCAAAGCCGCTGGCCTTGACCTCAAATCTGAAAATATGACCGTTTCTGACGGGCTGAAAAAATAAAGCCTTTAGCGCATCCAACGTCTAAAAGGTCTATGGCTGTGGCCCATCCTTCTCCTTTCATAAGGACAGGGGCGGGCCTCAGCGACTCTCATGGTGGCCTCACTGCCCTGGTCCCGCAATGGATGCGCTCTCGTGATGAATGATCCTCTCACCCTTCTTCTGATATTCGCAGCCCTTGCCTTGGGCGGCATCTCGAAAGGCATAACGGGAATCGGCCTGCCTTTGCTGGCGGTGCCCTTATTATCGATCTATCTGGGCGTTGAACATGCGGTGGTGCTGATGGTGCTGCCCAGCCTGTTTTCCAATGGCTGGCTGATTTTTGTCCATCGTCGGCAGGCCCCGCCCGCCCGGCTTCTGGCCCCGTTTCTTGTTGCGGGGATCATTGGGGGGGCCTTGGGCACCTGGCTTTTAGCGATTATGGATGATCGCAGCCTTACCCGGATTCTCGCCCTGTGGCTGGGGCTTTATCTGCTGCAACTGGTGCTGAAACCATCCTTTCGCATGCCCAAAACACCCTTTTTGGGGCCAATATTCGGCCTTTTATCCGGGGCTGTTCAAGGGGCCACTGGGATTTCCGCGCCCCTCATTGCGCCTTATCTTACCGGCCTTGGCCTTACCGCCCAAAGCTTTGTGTTTTCCATCGCGCTTTCTTTCACCCTTTTTTCCGCATCCCAGATCGCGGCCCTTTCTGTTGCCGATCTCTGGACGATGGAGCGCTTGGTCCAAGGCCTTTATGCCCTTGTTCCGGTGATGATTTTCGTTCAGATCGGGGTGTGGCTGGGGCGGCGCTTTAATGCGGAAACATTTCGCATCGCGCTCCTGATCATTTTCATCCTGATGGAAATCGAGCTGATTTATTCCGGGTTTATTTCACAAAGTTAACCTGTTTTTCATAAGGGCATCACATCTTTGTTATTGCGCTTGGAAATTTCATCGGTTAGCCTGTCAAATGCAAACGTTTGCCCTAACAGGCGTCTCTCATGGATGCTCACAAGGGGCATCTTTCACATGCAGATGCCGCAAAAGACGGTGTGACCGCATGGACGACAAGGGCCAGAAGGCTTGGAAAAGTTAAACTGAACCTCGGGGAGTATCATCTATGCCTATCAAAACGATCAAGTCCCACGATCCGCATAAAGCCATAGCCACACAAACCCGGGCCACACAAACCCGGGCCACACAAACCCGGGCCACACAAAGCCGGGCAACCCAACGCTGGCCCGCCAAAAACCTCTCAGGCGCATCGCTGATGGCTCTATCCATCGGCCTGCTGAGCTTAGCTTTGCCCACGCAATCCTTTGCTCAAACGGAATCACAGGCTGATGCCCAAACCGATAGCCCTTCAGCACCGGTGGTTTTTGAGGGCCTTGAGGAAATCACCATCACCGCCCAGCGCTATGCGCGCCGGGTGCAGGATGCGCCGGTTTCAGTGACGGCCATGACCGCCGATTATATGATCAAACAGCGCATCGAAACCGCCGATGACGTGATCCAGAATACCCCCGGGGCCACCTTCGTCGGCTTCAATAAAACCCAGCCGGAATACAGCATCCGGGGCATCAGTTCCCGCACCGAGGGCAGTTCCCTTGAATCCGCCATTCTCACGGTCATTGATGATGTGCCGATTTCAAAGGATATCCTGAAAAATCCGGCCATGTTCGATATGCAGCGCGTGGAAGTGCTGCGCGGGCCGCAGGGCACATCCTTTGGCCGCAATGCCTCGGCGGGCCTTGTCCATCTGGTCACCCAACGCCCGACATTCGATCTTTCCGGGCGGTTGACCGTTGGCGCTGGCAGCCACGAACGCTTTGAAACCGATGGCTATATCAATGTGCCTTTGTCGGAAAAAGTCGCCGCCCGCATCGCGTATAATTTTGATACATTCGATGGCTATACCGAATCGGTTTCCACCGGCAAGGGTTTGGATGGTCAGGAAAATTTTGCCATTCGCGGTTCTTTGCTGATGGAACCGACCGAACGCCTGAGCATCTATCTGAAGGCGGAATACAACAAGGATAATGACGAAGCGCCGGTGCGGCGTTCGCGGGATTGCTCGGTGCCTCAGGTGATCGCGGCCTCTGATGGGGCTTTGCGGGGGCAATTTGCCCCGCCGGGACATCCCCCCTTTGCGCAAACCTTCTTTGATCCCTGCGACCCTTGGAAAACCGAAATTTCCGATGGCGATTTCTTCCTTGATCGGGAAATGATCAATCTCACCGGTGAAATAAGCTGGGAAGTGGCCGATGGCTATAATATCACATCGGTGACCGCCTATGTGGATGGCGATGTGGAACAATTGCAGGATGCCCATGGCACGCCGGAAAATGTCCTGTTCCAGGCTGGCAGCCAAACCGCCGATATCTTTACCCAGGAAGTGCGGATCGATAATCACGGCACGGGCAATCGTTTCCGTTGGCTGGCCGGGGCCATGTATCTTGCCGATGATCATGACTGGTTCAGCGAAAACCAGTTTTTCCAGAATGGTGCCGCCGGACGGCCCGATACCCGCGATACCAAATTCACCACCACCTCTACCGATAGCATCGGTATTTTCGGTGAATTGAGCTATGACGTGACGGAAAAGCTCAATCTTACCTTCGGGGCCCGCTGGGCGCGAGATGAAAAAGACGGCACGATCGTCCACACCGCCTTTGGCTTTGGTGGTCCGATTGCCCAGATCGAAGGCTGTAATTTCAATCCACCGGTCCAGTTCACCTGCGGCAATGCCGCCAATCCGGTTGGCTTTTCCACACCTGTTATCGTTTCCGATAGCTGGGAAGATCTGATGATGAAAGCCACCGCCGAATATCGGCTGAATGATAGCCACATGTTTTATGCCCAATTCTCGCAGGGCTATAAGGCTGGGGGTTTTCAGGTCGAGCCGGAATCGGTTTCAACGGCCAGCATTCCTTTTGATGAAGAAACATCGAACAATTACGAGCTTGGCTGGCGCGGCAGCTTTGGCAATCGGGCGCGTTTGAGCGTCACCGCTTTCTGGCTCGATTATAATGATCTGCAATTGCTGCAATTCCGCAATACCGAGCAGGGCTTTTTCCAGATCATCACCAATGCCGGCAGTGCCCGGACTTTGGGTGTGGAAGTGGAAGGCACCTTCCTCATCACCCCCAATCTGCGTCTTGAAATCGGCGGTGCCCTGCAAGATCCCGAATTGACCGCCGATGTGGATATCACCGGCGATGGGATTCCCGATGCCACCGATGGCTTCCGCCTTGATAATGCCCCGAAATGGACCACCACCATCGCAGCCGAATATCATTTCGATCTTGATGATGGCTCGGTGCTCACCCTGCGCGGGGATTATCGCGGCCGGGGCAATGCCTGGGATGATATCATCAATCGCGAACTGACGCAGGTGGCCGATAGCTCAAAGCCCATGCGCCTGCGCCCCAGCGCCCATATCTTTGGCTCGCGCCTGACATGGGAATCCTCCGATACCAACTGGCTTGCTTCCCTTTGGGTGCAAAATCTGTTCGAGGAAAAGGAAATCCTCAATATCGGACCGCCGCAGCCCAATACCGTGGATCGTCCTACCATGTTTGGTCGTCCGCGCACCTGGGGCGGGAATGTTACCTATCGTTTCTGATGCGAAATAAAGGGATCAGGCGATCATGAGCCCAAGAGCCGACAGACGCGGGTTTCTCTCCAATCTGTTCAATGGGGTTTTGGGTGGCAGCCTGATCCTTTCAGCCAATGGTGTGGTGGCCAAGGCCGCCGCCCCCTTCCAAAGCACCGGCCCCGATCCTCGCCCCGGATCAGGCACGGGCACATGGGTGAAAGCCGATGCTGCAGCGGATATGGTGTTTTTATCGGGGGCTGCGGCCCTTGATCTTTATCATCGCCATCCCCATCAGCCGCGCGATGAAATCCTGCCCGATGATAGTGTTGCCCAAACCCATATGACCCTGCGCAATCTTGATGAGGTGCTGCGCATCGCCGGACTTTCATGGAACCATGTGGTCCATGCCTTGATTTATGTGCGCGCGATGGCCGATTACCCGGCCATCCTTGCTGTGCTGCGCCGCTATTTTGGCGATTGGCACCCCGCCCTTTCCGCCGTTGAAATCAGACGTTTGAGCGCCCCCAACTCGCTCCTTGAAATCGAGCTGATGGCCATTGCCCCCCCATCACACCCGGCTGCCAAGGCTGATCCCAAAAGGAATGGAAAGATGAACGATATTGATGTCATTCACTCGCGCCCCGCCCTTGCCGATAGCATGATCTTTGCGCCGGGCATTCGCATCGATGCCGGAACGGATATGATCTTTTTATCGGGGATCACCGCCGCCCCTTTGGATCAGGATGAAGCCCGATCCCCCCTGCCCGATGATTTCGATATGCAGGTGCGGATGGCCACACAGAATATCGATCACATTCTGGCGGGCATCGGGGCGGACAAAAGCCGCATCATCCGCATCGTTTCTTTCTACACCGAAGATTTCAGCGGCCGCGAAATGGGGCGCTATCTGGAAGGCTGGCGGCCGTGCAGTTCGGCCATCGGGGTGAATGCCCTGCCTATGAAGGGGGCGAAAATCATGTTCGATCTGATCATCGCCGCCCCCTGAATCAGGGCCTCATCGGTTTATAATCATGCGCACAAAACGCGCAGCACCTTTGACCGGTCGTTTGTCCTGCCCACTGACAAGAGGCGGCATGGGCATCACATGCTCAGGCGTCTCACAAAAGATTTTTTCCATCGTTTGAACGCATAAAGCAACGCCATCATCCGCCAATCGATACCAGACCTGTTTGGCTTCCTTGCGTGTCTGCACGAGGTCCGCGCGGCGCAATTCTGCCAGTTGCTGGCTCAGCGCAGGCTGAACGATGCCGGTCGCCTGGCCTATATCTGCCACAGTGCGTTCGCCGCGCCACAAGCAACTGAGAATCATCAGACGTTGCGGCTGCGCATAAACCTTCAGCTTTTCTGAAACGCTGGCGGCCAGATCGCGATTTTCATAAAGTGCGGTCATGGCCGGGTTTTGCAAAACCAGTCTGCCCCCTCATCAAGCGGCCCTCTGCCATCAGGCGGTGGCGCGAGAAGGGCGGTGCCGGGCTGCCAGCCTTCGGGGGCAAATCCTTTGCCATCATCAACCGCTTTCAGCGCCGTCATCAATCGCAGCATCTCGTCAACCGAACGCCCAACATCATGCGGATATGTGGTGACAGCGCGGACGATCCCTTCCGGATCAATAAAATAAGCCGAACGTACAGCCATGGAATCAGCGCTTGTGTGATCGATCATGCCATAGGCAAAGCCAATCGCCATGCTGGGATCTTCGATAATTGGAAAATCAATAGTGATATCGAACTGTTCCTCGATCGCCCGAACCCAGGCAAAATGCGCATAAAGGCTATCGACCGAAAGCCCAAGGAGTGCGCAATCCAACTCATCGAAGGCGGGCTGGCGCTTGGCCAAACCGATAAATTCGGTTGTGCAAACGGGCGTAAAATCTGCCGGATGTGAAAAGAAAATAAGCCAACGACCACGGTAGGACGAGAGCTTCACCTCTCCTTTGGTCGAGCGGGCAACGAAATCCGGGGCGGGGTCGCCAATCCTTACGGCACGGTTTAGATCGGGGTTTTGTGTGTCTGTCATGGCTTGTGCTGTCTCATGTCTATGACCATGCCTTTCATACAGGCTTGACGCAATCTTTCTTTTAGATTACATATTTTATGTAATTATGAATTTCAAGGAATTTTGCATGAGCGACATCCCCCTTGCCAGTGCCATCAAGCAGGTTTCAGCCGCGCAAGCGGGTGTGCCCATCATTAAATCCTTCTTTGATCAGCCGACCAATACCGTCAGCTATGTCGTCCACGATCCCGAAAGCCATCACGCTGCGATCATCGATAGCGTGCTGGATTATGATCCGGCTTCGGGTCGCACCGCTTTCACGTCAGCAGAAGCGATTATCGCCTATGTCGAGGAAAAGGGGCTGGCCGTTGATTGGTTGCTTGAAACGCACGCCCATGCGGATCATCTGTCGGCAGCGCCCTATCTGCAAGAAAGACTGGGGGGTAAAATCGCTATCGGCGCGCAGATCACCGGCGTGCAACAGGTGTTTGGCAAATTATTCAACGCGGGCAGTGATTTCCAACGCGACGGCTCGGATTTCGATCAACTGTGGAAAGACGGCGACCAGTTCCAGATCGGGTCGCTTGGCGTCACGGTGCTGCATGTCCCCGGGCACACACCCGCTTGTATCGCTTATGTGATCGGCGATGCCGTGTTCGTCGGCGATACGATGTTCATGCCCGATTATGGCACGGCACGGGCCGATTTTCCCGGTGGTGACGCCCGCACGCTCTATCGCTCGGCGCGGCGTATCTTATCGCTTCCGCCCGAAACACGTTTGTTCATGTGCCATGATTATTTGCCATCGGGCCGCACGGAATTCGTTTGGGAAACAACCGTCGAGGCAGAGCGCAAAGAAAATCTTCATATCCATGATGGTGTAAGCGAGGATGAATTCGTGGCCATGCGTGAAGCTCGTGATGCCACGCTCGCTATGCCGCGCCTGATCCTGCCCTCCGTTCAGGTCAATATGCGTGCAGGCCATCTGCCGCCGCCGGATGACAATGGCGTCACTTATCTGAAAATCCCGGTGAATGCATTATGAGCCTGCCCGGATTTCCCGATGCCATGCCCATCGAAGGATTGCTGGGCGGATTGCTGATCGGTTTGGCCGGGGCCATCATGCTGCTGGGCCTTGGCCGCATCGCCGGGGTCAGCGGCCTGGCTGCACGGTCGGTCGGTATTGCTGGCAGCAGCAAAGCACGCGCGCTGGCCATTGCCTTCATCCTCGGGCTGCCTGCGGGCGCATGGATGATCAACCTGTTTTATGCAGAGATAGAGGTTCATTTCCCCGCGTCTCCCGTGCCGCTGATTATCGGTGGGCTGTTGGTGGGCTTTGGCACGCGTTTGGGATCGGGATGCACCAGCGGCCATGGCGTGTGCGGCGTATCGCGCCTTTCGCCACGGTCTATGGTCGCGACGGCTCTGTTCATGGCCACAGGATTTGCCACAGTGGGCCTGATGCGGCTTTTCGGATTCATGAGTTAAGTCTTTAAAAAGGAAAATGACGATGAAGAAAAATATGGGAACTATAGACCGCATCCTGCGCCTGATCGCGGCGATTGCGCTGGGCATCCTGGTTTATTCCGGCGTGGTATCGGGGACGCTGGCCGTTGTTTTGACAGTGATAGTCGCGGTGTTTCTCCTCACCAGCCTGATCAGTTTCTGCCCGCTCTACAGATTGCTGGGTCAATCCACCTGTTCGCGGAATTAGATGATGGGCCTCCTCTTATCCTTGTTATCCGGCCTGATTTTCGGCGCGGGTCTGGCCATATCCGGCATGGCCGATCCGGCGCGGGTGCAGGCCTTCCTCGATATTTTCGGGGCGTGGGATCCCACTTTGGCATTCGTGATGGGTGGTGCCATGATCCCGATGGCCATCGCTTGGAAGCTGCGCAAAGGCATGAAAAAGCCGCTGGCCGCAGGCGCATTCGATCTGCCCGGCACAAGGCAGATTGATAAAAAGCTGGCTCTGGGCGCGCTGTTCTTTGGCGTTGGCTGGGGGATAAGCGGCCTGTGCCCCGGACCGGCGCTGGCCGATCTGGCCATTGCCCCCGGGCCTGCTGCCATTTTTATCGGCGCAATGCTGGGCGGCATGGCACTGCACAAAATCACCGTTCAATAACGCGTGCGAACGCAATCCGGGGGAAACATCCTATGCACATCACCAAAATCGGCGACCATAGCAGCGTTTCGCCCCGGAACGGCAGGGCGGATTATGACGTGGTCATCGTTGGCGGCGGCAGCGCAGGCATCGCAACGGCCGCCAGCCTGCTCAAGCGCAAGCCGCAACTGACCATTGCCATCATCGAACCATCCGAATTTCACGACTATCAACCCGGCTGGACAATGGTTGGCGGCGGCGTTTTCGACCGGGATTTCACACGCCGCAGCACCGCATCTGTGATGCCCCGTGGTGCCGAATGGATCAAGGCCTCCGCCAGCGGGTTCGCCCCGGAAGACAATCGCGTGCGCTTGGCCAGTGGCGATAATATCCGCTACCGGGTTCTGGTTGCCTGTCCGGGGCTCAAGCTGGATTGGGATGCCATTCCCGGTCTTTCGGAAACCCTTGGCCGCAACGGAGTGACCTCCAACTATGGCTATGACCTTGCGCCCTATACCAACCGGCTGGTCAAGGATTTCAGGGGGGGCCGCGCCCTTTTCACCCAACCGGTGATGCCGATCAAATGCGCGGGTGCGCCGCAAAAAGCGATGTATATGTCATGCAGCCGCTGGGAAAAGGCAGGCGTTCTCAAGGATGTCGATGTTCAATTCCATAGCGCCGGGGCCGTACTGTTCGGTGTTGCGGCCTATGTGCCCGCCTTAATGAACTATGTGAACCGCTATGGGGCAAAGCTCAATTTTGAATCTTGTCTGATCGCAATCGACGGGCCGGGCAAGACAGCAATTTTTGAACAAAAACAAGATGAGACTGTGCGCATTGTCGAGGAAAAGTTCGACATCATCCATATCGTGCCGCCGCAGGTCGCGCCTGATTTCGTCCGCACAAGCCCACTCGCTGCCGCGTCCGGCTTTATCAACGTGAATGAGGCGACACTCCAACATGTGCGTTATCCCAATGTTTTTGCGCTGGGCGATGCCTGTTCTGCGCCCAATGCCAAAACGATGGCCGCCGCACGCAAGCAGGCTCCCGTCGTCGCGGTCAATGTTCTGGCCGCGCTCGAAGGCAAATCGCCTGTGGCTGATTATGACGGCTATGGTTCGTGCCCGCTCACCGTCGAGGCGGGCAAGATCATCCTCGCTGAATTCGGCTATGGTGGTAAACTCCTCCCCAGCTTCCCCAATTGGCTGATCGACGGCACCCGGCCTTCGCGGCTATCGTGGCTGCTGAAAGATACGATCCTGCCACCAATCTACTGGCATGGTATGCTCAAGGGGCGCGAGTGGATGGTGAAACCGCATATGATCGAGGCCTGATTCATGTCCTTGGGGCGTTATCTTCCGATCCTTACTTGGGGGCGCGCGTATAATAGAGCCACGCTGACCAATGATCTGGTTGCCGCTGCCATCGTGACGATCATGCTGATCCCGCAAAGCCTGGCTTATGCCATGCTGGCCGGGCTACCGCCCGAAGTCGGGCTCTACGCATCGATCCTGCCGATCATTGCCTATGCCATATTCGGCACCAGCCGGGCGCTGGCGGTCGGCCCGGTGGCGGTTGTCTCGCTGATGACCCTGACCGCGGCAAGCGCCATTGCGCCGCCGGGCAGCGCCCAGTTCATTGCCGCCGCTCTGGTCCTTGCCTTTTTATCGGGCGCGATCCTTCTCATCATGGGCGTGCTGCGGCTCGGTTTTCTGGCCAATCTGCTATCGCATCCGGTTGTTTCAGGCTTTATTACAGCATCGGGCCTGATCATCGCCACGAGCCAGTTCAAGTCAATTCTCGGCATTTCAGGCAGTGGCGAGGCCATGCCCGAGTTGCTTCGCACGTTATTTGCCAATCTGGCTGATACCAATCTTCCCACATCGATCATTGGGGGAACGGCGATCGCATTTCTGTTCTGGGTGCGCAAAGGCCTGAAGCCACTGCTCATCCGCCTTGGCCTCAATCCAAGGGCTGCGGATCTGACGGCGAAAGCCGGGCCGATTGCTGCGGTCGCCCTCTCAACCATGGCCGTGGTGCTGTTCGATCTTGAAGCGGCGGGCGTAAAAGTGGTCGGTACCATTCCGCAAAGCCTGCCACCCTTTACCCTGCCGCTGTTCGATGCGGATTTATGGCGACAACTTGCGGTGCCCGCCTTGCTTCTCTCGGTCATCGGCTTTGTCGAAAGCGTCTCTGTTGCGCAGACACTGGCCGCCAAAAAACGCCAGCGGATCGATCCCGATCAGGAATTGATCGGTCTGGGTTCGGCCAATATCGCTGCCAGTTTCACCGGCGGCTATCCGGTGACGGGTGGCTTTGCTCGTTCGGTGGTCAATTTCGATGCCGGTGCCCAAACCCCTGCCGCCGGGGCCTATACCGCTGTCGGGATTGCGATTGCCGCCTTGTTTCTCACCCCGCTGCTCGCCTCGCTTCCGATTGCTACGCTGGCCGCGACGATTATCGTGGCGGTCCTGAGCCTTGTGGATTTCAAGACCCCGCGGGCCATCTGGACCTATTCCAAGCCCGATTTCGCAGCGATGGCAACGACTGTTCTGGTCACCCTGCTGGCCGGGGTCGAATCAGGGGTGATGGCAGGGGTCGGACTTTCGCTGGCGATGTTTTTGTGGCGGTCGTCCCGTCCTCATGCCGCGATCGTTGGCCGCGTGCCAAAAACCGAGCATTTCCGAAATGTTAAGCGGCACAAGGTGCTAACAGATCCGCGCATTCTAACCATTCGGATTGACGAGAGCCTGACTTATCTCAATGCGCGCTGGCTGGAGACGTTCGTGCTGGAGCAGGTGGCCGATCAGCCTGATCTTCGCCATCTGATCCTGATGTGTTCGGCTGTAAACGCCATTGACGCTTCGGCGCTGGAAAGTGTCGAGGCGATCAATCATCGGCTGACAGATGGTGGCATCCAGTTGCACCTGTCCGAGGTGAAAGGCCCGGTCATGGATGCGCTGGAACGATCGCATCTGATCCATGATCTGACGGGCAAAATATGGCTTTCGCAGAATGAAGCCTTCTCAGCCCTCATGATTCTGGCCAATGATCTGGAGGAATCAAACAAGCAAGACGACCTGTGGCTGGCCCGTGGCCTGATCTGACCAGCGCAATGATCTCAAGCATCGACAGAAAAACCGAAAGAGGTGAAAAATGATTGAACAGGAATGGGCCATACTGCTTGCACGGGTGCAGTTTGCCTTCACGGTCAGCTTTCACTTCATCTTCCCGGCTTTTACGATTGGCCTCGCCAGCTATCTCGCTGTGCTGGAAGGTCTGTGGCTCAGGACCGGACAAGGTGTGTACGCCAATCTCTTTCGCTATTGGCTCAAGATTTTTGCCATCGTCTTCGCGATGGGTGTCGTCTCCGGTATCGTCATGTCGTACCAGTTTGGCACTAATTGGTCGGTCTTTTCAGACAAGGCAGGGCCGGTCATCGGTCCGCTCATGGCCTATGAAGTGCTCACCGCATTCTTTCTGGAGGCAGGATTTCTTGGGGTCATGCTGTTTGGCATCAACAAGGTCGGCCGCAAGCTGCATTTCACTGCAACACTAGCGGTTGCTGTGGGCACATTCATCTCAGCCTTCTGGATCTTGTCGGTCAATAGCTGGATGCAGACGCCGGTTGGCTATGAAATTGCAGCCAACGGGCAATTCATGCCCGGCGACAGTTGGTGGACGATCATCTTCAATCCAAGCTTTCCTTATCGGCTCGTCCATACCCTGCTCGCAGCCTATCTCACCACAGCGTTCATCGTCGGCGCGGTAGGTGCGTGGCATCTGTTGAAGGACCGTCAAAATATCGGCGCCCGTAAAATGTTCTCTATGGCGATGTGGATGGCTGCAATCGTTGCGCCATTGCAGATTATTGCCGGTGATTTTCACGGTCTCAATACGTTGGAACATCAGCCCGCCAAGGTGATGGCGATGGAGGGGCATTATGACAGCCATCCCAATGGCGCACCCCTGATTTTGTTCGGGATTCCCAATAGCGCCGAACGCCGTATCGATTATGCCATCGAAATTCCCAAAGCATCATCGCTTATCTTGAAGCATGATCTTGATGCTCCGCTGGCTGGCCTCGATACGATCCCCGACGCTGACGAGCCGCCGGTTGGCATCGTCTTCTGGTCGTTTCGGATCATGGTCGGGATCGGTTTTCTCATGCTGGGCACAGGGCTTTGGAGTTTGATCGCGCGCTGGAAAAGACGGCTTTATGATTGGCCCCTGCTGCATAAATTTGCGGTCATGATGGGACCATCCGGATTGATCGCGGTGCTCGCAGGATGGGTCGTGACCGAGGTCGGGCGACAGCCTTTCACGATTTACGGGGTCATGCGCACGGTGGATAGCGCATCGCCACTTGATGCCCCGGCGATTGCCGCCTCGCTGCTTGCCTTTGTTCTTGTCTATTTCGCGGTGTTCGGCATGGGCATCTGGTATCTCCTGCGCCTGATGAAGAAGCCGCCAGAGGCCCATGAAACGACGCTTGATGGCACCCCCATCCGCAGCGCCGGGATCACGCTCGCGCCAGCCATTCTGGAAGGAGCCAAAAAATGATCGACCTGACCATGATCTGGGCCGCCATCATCGGCTTTGCCATTATCGCCTATGTCGTGATGGATGGATTTGATCTCGGCATGGGTATCTTGTTTCCCTTCTTCGAGATTGGCGAGGACCGCGATAGGGCGATGAACAGCATCGCCCCCGTTTGGGACGGCAATGAGACCTGGCTTGTCATGGGCATAGGTGGGTTGCTCGCGGCCTTTCCCCTTGCCTATGCCATTATTCTTCCTGCGCTTTATGCGCCGATGATCGCGATGTTGCTCGGGCTTGTTTTTCGCGGCGTGGCCTTTGAGTTTCGTTGGCGCGACCCGGGACATCGGGCATTTTGGGATTTCGCCTTTACGGCCGGTTCGTTCATTGCGACATTCGCGCAAGGGCTGGCGCTCGGCGCTCTTTTGCAGGGTATTTCAGTTGAAAATCGAGCCTATGCAGGTGGCTGGTGGGAATGGTTGTCGCCGTTCAGTGTGCTGACCGGTTTCGGTTTGGTCGTCGGCTACAGCCTGCTGGGAGCATGTTGGCTCAACTGGAAAACCGAAGGGAATTTGCAGCGACAGGCCGTGACATATGCCGGGCGCCTGGGGATTGCGCTTTTACTGCTGATCGGCGCGATCAGTCTTGTGACGCTGACGCTGGAACCGCGCTATCACGCACGCTGGCTCGATTTTCCCGGTGTTCTGGCAACGGCGCAGGTGCCCTTTCTGACGGTGATTGCGACCTGGCTGTTCTATCGCAGTCTCCGCCTGAGGAAAGACATTCAGCCCTTTCTCTGGGCGCTCGCTTTGTTCGGTCTTTGCATTCTGGGGCTGGGCATTTCGATCTGGCCCGATGTCATCCCGGCGCGTGTGACAATATGGGAAGCCGCTGCACCGCATCGCAGCCAGGTTTTCATGCTGGTTGGCGCTTCAATCATGGTGCCGATCATCCTTGCCTACACCGCATGGTCCTATTGGGTTTTCCGCGGGAAAGTGGGAAGCGAGGGCTATCATTGATGCGTAAAGGCCTTGGCAAACTGATCTGGTTCGGCGGCATCTGGCTGGCCAGTGTTTTGGCCCTCGGGGTTGTTGCTTATCTGATCCGATGGCTATTGCACTGACGCTGACCAGAGCCCCCGGAAGGGCGAAGCCTTTGATTCGCTTACAAAATCTGAATTGTCCTCATAGAGAGGCCCTTCATCGCGAACCGGCGAAGAAATAGCGCTTAAAAGGCAAGCTGGCGGCCCCGATGGCGCAGGCATCCCCCGGACTTTCCGCCAGCACAAGCTGCGGCATGGGGCGCGGCTCGGCGCGCCTGCGGTGATCGTGAATTTCGATATGGGGGATCATCATACGCGCCAGCTCGCGCGGGATTCGCCCACCCAGAACAATCACTTCGGGATCAAGGATCGCCGATAAAGCCGAGGCGATCATCGACAGGCTATCGCGGGTGCGCGACAACCATTCATCCACGCCGGGCCAGGATGGATCAAAGCGGCGCACCATATCCGATAAGCCATCGACCGCCACCCCCTTGCGGCTAATCATCTGCCGCAAAAGTTCCAGATTGGGATGAGGATAGATCAGGCTGGGCAGGATCAGGCCGATTTCACCGGCATTGCCATTGGTGCCGCGCATCAGATGATGATCGACGATAATGCCGCCGCCAATCCCCGCCGCGATATATAAATAGGCGAAAGATCCATAACTGCGCCCCACCCCCACAAGGCTTTCGCCGATGGCGGCTGCATTGCCATCATTTTCAACCCAAACCGGCAGCCCGAATTGCGCCATCAGAATATCGTCGATATCGACCAGCGCCCAATCATCGAGCTGACGCGGTGTGTTGTATCGCGCACGCCCACCCAGATTATAGCCGGAAATCCCTACCCCCATCCCAAACAGGCAGCGGGGATCGATAGGACGGCGGGCGCGAATGGTTTCAAACATGCGCGAAAGCTGCGCCAGAACCGCCTGCCGCGACATTGACGGCATATCGCAGTGTTCTTCTTCCAAAACAGCCCCGGAAAAATCCATCAAAACCACGGAAAGCGCATCAGTCATCATGGCAATGCCAAAACTATAAGCAAATTCCGGCACTACATGCATCATCACCGCAGGCTGACCGCGCCGCCCCTGCGCCTGCCGCTCGCCATCGCGCAGGATGCCTGCATCGGTCAATCCCTTGACCAAACGCGAAACGGTTTGCTGGGCAAATCCCGATTGCAACACGATATCGGCCTGCGACAGCCCATCATGACGCAAGATCAGATCGAGAATGACCTTTTCACGTTGCGAAATGGACGAAATGCCATTGTCCGCGAAAAATGGCGGCAATGCTGGCATTTCCTGACTGATGCGCATGTCTCTCGCCTTTCTTTTCAATGATAGCCCAAGCATCTTTTCTTATCCGTTTCAACCCGATCATGCGAGCTTTTGCCCCCTATGCAAGCCTTCAGGCAAGACATCAATATTTTGCATGAATTTAATTAACTCAAAATTATACCCATAATGGGTTGATTGTATGTTTCAGCTATGCCATAAAGATCACAACAAAGCGCGGGCAATGAAGATGCCGATAGACAGAAGCGCAAAATTTCGGATCGGGGAGCGACAGGATCGACGCCCTTAAAGTCGGACCACAGGATCATCTGAGAGCTATCTTCACCCTTCTCTCATGATCGCCGCATCTGAAGATTCAGGAATTTTTGCCGGACTTTTGTCACCCTATCCGCGCCTTGCCCATGGGTGGCGGCGGCAAGGCTGCCTCACCATTCGCCGAGCACATCAACCGCCCCATATGTCTCGCTAAGAAAAGACTGGGAACGGATCAATTGGGAGGACGACATGACATCCAAGCTGAATAGATATCTGCAATCCTGCGCTATCCTTGCATTTTTAGCAGCAAGCCCCACCGCCACCCTCGCCCAGCAAAGCGCCGACACTGATCGTGCAGCGGAAGATGAAGCGAGCAATGAACCGCGCCGCACCGCTGCGTTGGAAGAAATCGTTATCACCGGCACCAGCCGGGCGCGCAGCGGATTGAACACGCCCTTGTCGCTCACCAACCTCGATGAAAAGGGTATTCGTCGTTATTCGGCCAGCAGTCAGGCCGATATTTTACGCTCTATCCCCACCATCAAGGCCGAAGGCGGCGGCGGTGAAGTTGCCGCCAATGTCTTTATCAAGGGCTTGCCATCAGGCGGTCAGTTCCAGTTCACGCCTTTGCAATATGATGGCGTGCCGGTGTTCAGTTCCTTTGGCCTCAACAGTTCGGCCTTCGATGTTTATTACCGCAATGACCTTGGGATCGAACGCCTTGAATTCGTGCGGGGTGGGGTTTCAAACCTGTTTGGTGCGGGCTCTGTGGCCGGGCTGATCAACTATATCTCGAAAACCGGCAGCGCAGAATCGGAAAGCACGGTTCAACTCGAATGGGCGGATGAAGGCCGTTTTCGTGGCGATTTTGCAACCTCCGGGCCGCTTGGCGGGAAAGACTCAAACACATTTTATGCCCTGTCCGGCTTTTATCGCTATGATGAAGGTCCGCTGAAATCCGGCCTTCCCACGGAAGGTTTTCAACTGCGCGGCAATATCAAACGCGAATTTGAAGACAAGTCCGGCTCCTTCACGATTTACGGCCAATGGATTGATGACAGCGTGCAGTTCTTCCTGCCGTTTCCGCTGACCGGCGACGACAGAAAGCGCCCCACCGGCAATGACGGCAAGATCATCAACACAGTGCAAACCGACGCGGCGGCAAATCTCAATTTTCAAACGCCCGATGGTGTGTTTGAAACCGGAATCCGCGATGGGGCAAGCACCGAAGGCGGCTCAGTCACCATCGCCTTTGAAAAGGATCTCGATAATGGCTGGGGCCTCAATGCCCGCACCAAATATGCCCGCTATTCCCATGAGTTCAATCTGTTCCTTGATGGCGACGGGATCGTCAATCTGCCGGAAACCCTTTCGGGCTTTCTGGATGCGCGCGGGCTGGGAAGCCTTGCCAATGCCAGCTTCACCAACGAGAAAAGCGGACAGGCGCTGGCCCCCGACAGCCTGCTTTTTGCCAATCGCATCCTAGATCGCAACCGCCCGGCAGAAGATTTCACGGCGGAATTGAATATCACCAAAACGCTTTTCACTGGTGCCATCGATCACTCAATCACTTTGGGCGGATTTTTTGCCCGCGCCGAAGCCGATGATGAAAATATCACCACCACATTCCTTGCCGAATTCAATGATCGGCCTGATCTTGTTAATCTGATCATTCAGGATGAAAACGGCAATGATATCACCGTTTCACGCAATGGCCTGCTCAATGCCGGTGCCGGCTTCGTCAATAACCGGCATACCGCTACCCGCTTTGCCGGTTATATCGCCGATCAGATGGAAATGGATCGCTGGGTCTTTGATCTCGGCTTGCGGGTTGAAAAAATTCTCGGCGATATCAGCCGCGAAGGATCGCAATCCTTCCAGATCAATGACGACCCAAGCCTCGCCCCCGATCTGCAATCCGTGATTTTCGGCAATGGCGATTTCACTATTGGCGAGGTGGATACCAGCGAATGGGCCCTGGCCCTTGGGGTTTTGTATAAGCTGACCGATAGCATCAGCCTTTATGCCAATGGCGCACGCGGCTTTTTCTTTCCTGAAATCCGCAGTGTCAGCTTCAATAGCCTTGGCGAACCGCAAACCTTTAAAGCTGAAATCATCAAACAGGCGGAAGCCGGGGTGAAATATAATGGCCCGCGCTTTTCTGGTACTCTTGCCGGGTTTTATTCCGAATTGGATGATCGCCGTTCCGTGGATTTCGTCAATGACGGTCAGGGCGGTGTTGCCGAAGTCACATCGATCCAATCGACGCGATCCTATGGGATTGAAGCCACCGGCAGCTTTTATCTGACCGATGCCCTGCGGCTCGATGGCAATATCACCTTACAGGATCACAAATTCACCGATTTCGACAGCAATGCGCAATTCATCGGCAATGAACTGCGTCGTCAGCCCAATCTGCTGTTCAATACCGGGGTGATCTATGATGACGACCGCTTTGATTTTGCCTTCTTCCAGACCTTTGTTGGAAATAATTTCGCCAATGATTCCAATACGGTGCGCTTAGGCTCGCATAATATTGCCCGGCTCGATACCGGCTATACTTTCAGCGTGAAAGGCACGCAAACCGCACGCATCGGCTTTAGCGTCTTCAATCTGTTTGATAGCGATGGCGTAACGGAGGGGTCGCCGCGTCAGGGTGTGGGGCAAAGCGAGGGCGAAGCGTTCTTCGTTGGACGGCCGATCCTGCCGCGCCGCTACAGCGTCCGTCTCACCTATGATTTCTAGACTTTATTAAACGGATAACAGAAGCAACCTCCCCTTGCCTCTGTAACTGGCCGGCATCATGCACACACCGGATGCCGGCCATTTTCCCCCATAGATGATGTCACCAATAAAGGGCCCTAGGCAGGCATGATGCACATACCCTCAAAAGACACACAAATCATTGATGACAGCGCCCGCGCGATCCTGAAAACCAATGACCGGGGCGGTTATACGGTCCCCAATGGCCGGGTCTATCCCTTTCAATGGAATTGGGATTCGGCTTTTGTAGCTTTGGGTTTTTCTGATTTTGACCGCGACCGCGCCTGGCTTGAAATTGAAACGCTGTTTGCAGCGCAATGGGATGATGGCTTCCTGCCGCATATCGTTTTCTGGCAAGATGATAGCGGCTATTTCCCCGGCGCATCGGTTTGGGATGCCCATGAAAACCCCGCAACATCAGGGATCACCCAGCCACCCATTGCTGCATCGATGATCCGCTGGCTGTGGGATTCCGGCCCCAAATCTGAGCGGGAAACAAAGCGCATGGCCGCACTTTATCCAAAAGTTTTGAAATGGCACCGCTGGTTCGCCCGCTATCGCGATCCCGAAGGCCGTGGGCTGGTGGTTGCCACCCATCCATGGGAAACGGGGCGCGACAATTCCCCGGAATGGGATCAACCTGCATCGCGCGTGGATATTTCCAGGATCGGCCCCTATGAACGCCGCGATACCAGCCATCTCGAACCCCATGTGCGGCCGACAAAGCTCGATTATGACCGCTATCTGGCCATCGTGCAATTTGGCCGGGAGCACGGCTGGGATCATGATATCATCGCCCGCACAGGACCCTTTCGGGTGGCAGATGTGGGGATGACAATGATCCTGCTGCGGGCCAATCGCGATCTTCTGGCACTGGCCGAAGCTTTGGGCCGCCGCCAGGATAGTGCTGAAATAAAAGCATGGATCGAAAAATCCCGGGCCGGGATCGATTGGCTGTGGAATGATGAAACAGGGGCCTTCTGCTCGCGGGATCTGATCGATGGGCGTTCCTCGGCGATGATCACAAGCGCCTCTTTTCTCTCATTTTATGCAGGTGTTGGCACTGAAAAACAAAGACAAAGCCTGATTGCACATCTCGAACGGATCGAACGCAAAATACACTGGATGCTGCCAAGTCTTGACCCCGATCATGAGGCCTTTGACCCCATGCGCTATTGGCGCGGGCCATGCTGGGCAGTGGTCACCTTTCTGGTCGCCCGGGGGCTTTTGGATGAAGGGGAAAGCGCATGGGCCGAACGCCTGCGCCATGATACAGCGGCACTGATCCGCGATACCGGCTTTTATGAAGCCTTTTGCCCGATCAGCGGACGCGGCACAGGGGGCGATCAATTTTCCTGGACGGCTGCCATGTGGCTTTTCTGGGCGGGCAAAGCATGAACAGCATCGATTACAGCATCATTGCCATTTATCTGGTGGGTCTGCTGTTTTTGGGCTATCTCTTCCGCCAACAGGGCAGCCGGGGCGATTATTTCCTCGGCGGTCGCAGCCTTGGCTGGTTTCCGCTGGCCTTATCGACCATGGCAACCCAATTATCCGCCATCAGCTTCATTTCAGCGCCTGCTTTTGTCGGCATCCGCGATGGCGGCGGCATGATCTGGCTGTCTTATGAACTGGCTGTGCCGCTTGCCATGATTTTTCTGATGTGGACGATCATGCCCCGGCTTTATGCTTCGGGTCATGTCAGTATCTATGAATTTCTGGAAGATCGTTTCGATCATGTCACGCGCTTTTTGATCAGCATCGTTTTTCAGATCAGCCGCGCTTTCGGCACGGGAATCAGCATCTATGCCATCGCCCTCATTCTTGAAAGCATGATGGGTCTGCCCTTTTGGGGGGCGGTGCTGATGATCGGGGTGATCACCGCACTTTATTCCCTGCAGGGGGGGATGAAGGCCGTTGTGTATGCCGATGCCATTCAGATGGGCATCATCTTTCTGGGGATTTTTCTCTGCGCTGCCTTTGCGCTTCACCATCTTGGCGGGCTGAGCGCGGTGGGCGAACAGCTCGATCCCGCGCGGTTTGAGGCCGTATCCTTTGCACGCTTAGGCCTCCATGGTGACGAATTCGGCTTTCTGCCTATGTTGTTTGGCGGCCTGGTGCTTTATGCCTCTTATTATGGCTGCGATCAAACACAGGCGCAGCGCATCCTATCGGCAAAAGACGCCCGCACCATGCGCCAAACCCTGCTCGCCAATGGGCTGTTACGCTTCCCCATGGTTTTGCTCTATTGTGTGATGGGGCTTTTGATCGGCGCTCTTGTGCTGCTGTCACCCGATCTTCCGGCATCCGAAATTGCCGCCACCCCCGATACCATGATCCCGCGCTTCATCCTCACCTATTTGCCCCATGGGCTGATCGGGCTTTTGGTTGTCGCCATCCTGTCATCGGCCATGTCCTCGCTCAGTTCGGTCATCAATTCCTTATCGGCGGTGACCACGGAAGACATCGCACTGCTGCGCGGCGATAGCCTGAGCGAGCGGCATTATGTGCTGCTATCGCGGATTTCGGCGATGCTCTGGGCCCTGGTGATTTTGGGCTTTTCCTTTTTCGGTGGGGCCATCGCCGATACCGTGATCGAAGCGATCAACAAGGTTGGCTCTTTGTTTTACGGCCCCATCCTTGCCACCTTCTTGCTGGCGATCATGCTGCGCGATATCAGCGCCCGGGGGGCCAATTGGGGCTTGATGGCCGGTGTGGGGAGCAATCTGTATCTTTGGCTGTTCGTTCCTCAGCTTTTCTGGTTCTGGTGGAATGTCACCGGCCTTCTCATAACGCTTGGCGTTGCCATTGGCGTCAGTCTGATCATTGATCAACGCCGACCCGCTTTCGCAGGCTTTGCCCGGGCGAGCCATAAGGGGCCAACACTGATCGCGCCCTGGCGTGAAACCATCATCCTGCTGATCGCCTTTGGCGTTATCCTTGGGGTTATTATCGGCTTTGAAAGCCTGTGGACGGCCCTGACATTTTCCCCTGAAGCAACTGCTGCGAAGGCCTTATAACCATGCAGCCCAAGAGCCCGCAAAATCCCATGAGCCCGCGCCCCCTGCTTGAGCATCTGTTTAAAAGCGCCGTGGCCTCGGTTGCCGCACATCACTGCCTGCCGCAGCATTTGCCCAAAAGCCCTGCCATCGGGCGAACACTGGTACTTGGCGCGGGTAAGGCGGCTGCCGCCATGGCGCACATCGTTTCCCAAACTGTGCCGGGACGGGTGGAAGGGTTGGTTGTTACCCGCTATGGCCATGGTGTCGGAGAAAAAATCCCCGGCATTCCCGTGATCGAAGCAGCCCATCCGGTGCCCGATGAGATGAGCATGAAAGCCGCGCGCGATATGCTGGCGCTGGCATCAAGCGCCGGGCCGGTTGATCGGCTGATCTTTCTGGCATCCGGCGGCGGATCTTCGGTGCTGTCACTCCCCATGCCGGGGCTGGATTTCGAAAAAAAGCGTGCCCTGATGCGCCATCTGGTGCTGTGTGGCGCCCCCATTTCCGACATCAATATCGTGCGCAAGCATGTCTCTGCCATCAAGGGTGGGCGTTTGCTGGAGGCTGCCCGCCATGTCGGCGAAGCCCTGACTTTAGTGATATCCGATGTTCCGGGCGACGATCCTGCCCTTGTTGCCTCTGGCCCCACGATCCCCGATCCAAGCCGAGCCGCAGAGGCGCGCGCGATCATCGAACGCTGGGGCGCGCCGGATATTGAGGAAATCCTCGATCTTCTGGGCCGGGCAGAGGCGGAAACCCCGAAATCCGACCCCTGCCCGCATCGCATTATCATGGCTGCCCGGGCTGCCGATTGCCTGTCTGCCGCCCGCAAAAGCGCCCGCACCATGGGGTTTGATGTGATTGATCTGGGGGATCGGCTGGAAGGCGTGTCCGCTGAACTCGGTCAGGATCATGCGCGGCTGGCCTTGAAACTGCAAGATCTGAAGACCCCCACGCTTATTCTTTCCGGGGGCGAAACAACCGTTCAATTCAATCAATCCAGCGGTGGCGGCGCGGGCGGGCCCAATCTGGAATATCTGCTGGGGATGATGCTGGAACTCAAAGGCGCGCCGGGCATTTACGCCCTCGCCTGCGATAGCGATGGCATCGATGGCAAGGGGGATCATGCCGGGGGGTTCATCAACCCCCAAAGCCTTGAGCGGGCGATGGCCCTTGGTCTCGATCCTGCCGAAAGCCTGAGACAGCATGACAGCTACCCGCTTTTCAAAGCTTTAGGTGATCTGATCATAACCGGGCCAACCCGCACCAATGTGAATGATTTTCGGGCCATTCTCGTCAATCCCCATAGCGCCAGGCACGACCCTTTTGAAAAGAGGTGAACGCATGAGCGAAACCCATGACGATGAAGCAAAAAAGGCCATCAGCGATGGCTATCATATCGGGGAAAGCGCAGAACGCCCCTGGGGCCGCTGGACCGTTCTGGATGTGGGGGCAAGCTTTGCGGTCAAGCGGATCGAAGTATCCCCGGGGGAAATGCTGTCAAAACAACGCCACCAATACCGCGCCGAACACTGGCTGATTGCAAGCGGGGAAGCCGATATCTGGCTCAATGATCAACAAATTCGGCTCGGCACCGGCCAATCGGTGGATATTCCCGTGGGAATGATCCATCGCATCGGCAATCCCGGAACCACCGCGTTGATCTTCATCGAAGTGCAGTTGGGCGACCGCCTGATGGAAAGCGACATCGAGCGCCTGGCCGATCATTATGGCCGCTAGAGTGATTTCGAGCGGAGTGGGATCACGACGCGGCAAGGAAATCGCCGTCAAACAGATATTGAGAGCCTCCTCTGATCCACTTTGATCGGAAAATGCTGCTAGTGGTTTGTTTCTAACATTTGAGTCCGCTCGAAGGAAGGGACGGACAATGAAACGAACGCGATACAGGAAAGAACAGATTATAGGCATTCTGACCGAGCATTGGTCGGGCGCGATGAAGGAACTGCTTTCAAAAAAAGCTAGGGCCCGCTGTAAAGCCCGAAACTGTTGCGCCGCGCACACCGCAAGGCTGTGGAAAGCCGGGCATGATTGTCAGCGACAACGGCACCGAACTGACCAGTCATGCGATCTCAAGCTTTGCCTCGGAACGCAAGATCGAATGGCATTATATCGCGCCAGGAAAGCCTATGCAGAACGGTTTTGTCGAAAGTTTCAACGGGCGCATGCGCGATGAGCTTTTGAACGAGACCCTGTTCCGGAACATGACGCACGCCCGTGTCGTGATCCGGGCCTGGACCGCCGATTTCAATGAAACACGCCCGCATTCGGCGCTGGGCTATCAGACATCAAAGGAATTCGCCAAACACCTCTCCACCGCAACCGACACCCGCGCCACTTAGCGTATCAACCCAAAAGGCTCTGGCCCCAAATGGATAAAAATTCAGGATAATACCTCGAAATTGCGAATTCCTCTTGATATTCTCGCAACCTATCTTGCCGCGGAGCTGGTGCTTCGATAACATAATCTATTAGTAGTCCCTCAATCCGCTCGCGGCAATAATGCTCGTTCTGGTATCGCAGCGGTCTGCAGAGGCCTGCGATCAGATGGGGTTTCAAGGGGGGGCACGTGCAAATTACCGAATGGCTCGGACATGGGCTAATCTATTTTTTCACGGAAATTCCGCTTATCGGCGATGCGATGGCTGCGTTTCTCGCAATCGTGCTGATCGGAACCGCCTTTGTGATCGCGTATCACTATAAGCGAAAATACCACTCTCCACTTGCGTCTGCGATCAAAGCCCGTATTCGGATGCTGGATGAAATAACCGATGGCGGCACCGCGGATGTTGATGAAGTACGACTCAAATTCGCGCGCCGCTTCAATGACATCGATGCGCAAATGATGGAGGCGGACACCTTCGTGGCGCGGCCCCTTCGCAGAACGTGGGAAGAATATCGCGAGACTATCGTCGATCCGTCGGCCGAGGTTCTTCAAAACTCTGCCCGTCCGGAACACTTCTTCATCAGCCTCGGCGATCGTCAACGCGGACTGAATTGGTTTGCGAACATCTTTATCGCCATTGGATTGCTGATCACCTTCCTTGGCATTATCGCCGCGCTCTCCACCCTCGATTTCAGCGGCGATACTGCCGCAATGCAGGGCAAGCTCAACAGCCTCATGAAAGTCGCCGGAGCCAAATTCTGGGCGTCCGTAGGCGGCATCTTGGCCTCTATCATCTTACGGTCTTTCGATTATCGGTTTGGTAAGCGGATCAATGATGGCCTTTCCATGCTGTGCGACAAGCTCGAGCATGGCATGGCCTATCTTCCGCCCCAGCGGATTGCCAGCGATCAGCTCGCGCAGCTCAAGGAGCAGACCCCGGCGCTCCGTACTTTCTCCGAGCAGCTAGCTGCAGCGCTTGATGGTGCGCTTGAAAAACAAATGGCGCCGATGATCACGCATCTGGGATCGATTCAGCAGGGAATTGACAAGATCAGCGGTGGTGGCGGCGAGGCAGTTCGTGACGCGATCGCTTCCGGCGCCGGCGCAGAGATGGCCGGGCTGGCGGACGCTATTGGCGTGATGACCGCTTCCATGGCCGTAATGTCGGAGCGCCTTGAGAAGCAGACCGGGGAGGCCGACCGCCAGATCGAGGAGGCGATCAAACGCTTTGGCCAGGCATCCGAAGAGATGCGCTCTGCCTTCGGGGAACTCAATCGCAATTTTGGTGTCGTGGCCGATCGCATGCGTGAAGAAAACGAACAGGCAAGTGAATTGGCGCGGGCCAGGATGGATGAATTGCTGAGCAATCTCGGCAACACACTTGATGACATGAAGTCGGGCCTTGCGTCGGCGGCAAGCCAGATGGGCGAAGCTTCGGCGCGGGCAGCGAATGATGCAGCACGTATCGGACAGGAGGCAATGGAGAAGTCGTTCTCTGAATTTGTCGAGAGATTCAATCAGATTGGAGCCCCCCTGGTCGGCAGCATGAAAGATGCTGGCAGCGCTATATCGACATCCGCTGATCGCCTTTCAAGTGCGCAGAGCGCGATTGGTGATCATACGCGGGCAATCGAGCAGGTGGCAGCTCGCTCCAACGATCTCGCCACAGCTTTCCGAACTGTCGCTCATGATGCCGAAGCTGCGACTGTGCCTGTCCGCCAGTCGGCGGTTTCGATCGCCGAAGCGGTCAAATCAGTGGAATTGATCATTTCGAGAAATGCAGATTCGTCGGAGAACGCCCGCGATGAAATGCGCCAGATGGCTACGGCTCTCAATGACACTGCCTCGTCTGCTTCGTCTGCTTGGTCGGAATATCGTGCCCGTTTCGAAAATGTGGACCGTGCGCTCGGAGAGGCCATCGACAAAATCTCCGATGCTGCCGGAAACCATGCTTCGAACCTCAACGAACGGGTTGGCCAGATCGACCGGGCTCTGGGAGATGGCGTGGCACAGCTGGCCGGTGCTCTCGAACCGCTGACCACCCTGCGTGACACCGTTGAAGAGCTGGCAGAGATACTGGCCCGTCAGAATCAGGAAGCCGCTGAATAATGGAAGGTTCCGTTCGTCGAAGAGCGCCCGAGGAAGGCGAGAGCTATTTCATGTCCATGACCGACATGATGGTGGGTCTTCTGCTCATCTTCATCATCCTGTTAGCCTATTTTGCCCTCAATCTGCAGTCGAAAACCGAAGCGCTGACCGGCGCGAACAGAACCCGCGCTGAAATCCTCAACGACTTGCAGCAGTCGCTTAAAGACAGGGGGCTCCGAGTGGAAATCGATACGAAAAGCGGAGTTCTGCGGCTCCCTGACGATGTCCTGTTCGGCAAGGGTCAGTGGGAACTGACCGACAAGGGGCAAGCCGCTATCAGCAAGGTTGCCAACGCTATGCTTGCCGTCCTGCCTTGCTACACCGCATCTGACTTATGCAAGGGCGAACGATCACCCCACTTGATCGATGCCGTCTTTGTCGAGGGACACACGGATTCCGACGTCATGTCAGGCGGTATGAACAATTATGGGCTTTCGGTACGCCGAACTGAAATCATTTTTGCAAGGAGTAGCGAATAGAGGCATTGGCGGGCTGCCACGTTTTCAGCTTAACCGGGTCTTGCGCGGCGCTTGGTGTTGCTCTGAATTCGATGACTTGGGCGAAGCAGCTCTGATGCGCGCCGACAGCGAACATCGACGCAGTTCTGACCAGGCTATAATCAATGGATATCTCACGTACTTTCCGACCGAGCGCCCAGTCATGCCGAAGCTTGCTGAAGCTGCTTCCCGCGCTGCCGGTCGACATAACTGGGTCTGGCGTGAGCGCGGCTCCCGATGGGACCTGTTTTTGCCTCAAGTCGGTCCAGTCAAGGTGGCGCGCGATTTTGTCGACTGTGATGCAGAGCGGATATCCCCTCTGATGCGCGAAACCGGGCTGGGTTCGAATTTGGCTGCGAGCGGCTTTGGTCAGACAGTCTTTTCCGAGACCTGTAGAGTGACTGCTGAGCTTCAGCCCGACGAGGCAGTCAGTGCGCAGCGCAACATATTGCGAATGTTCGATAGCGAGGCTCAGGCAGGACAATTGGAGCTTGTTGTCCGCGCATTGCTCGAACCATGGATCAGGACCAAACCGGAATCTGAACATCGAAAGGCAATCTCGGAGCTGTTACTCGATCAGGTTGGTGACCCACGTCTTCAACGAACACGCTGGGACAGGATCTTCCGTTCTCTTGCAGAATCGATTGGCGAGGAGCGCGCGCGCGAAGTCACTCAGGTTTTCAAGCGCTGGCTTACTGAAGTCGCCATGCGCGAGTTTTTTCGCGCGATCGCTAAAACAACGGATAGACTGGATCAGTGGGCCCAGCGCGAAAAATTCTGGTTGGCCTATCTCGACGAAGGTCTGGTCTCAGACGCCTGGCCTGCATTAGGGAGCCGGGCACGTAACAATATTGCGGATATCATCCGACAGAGCGGCGAACGACCAGAATATGGCATAATCCGGGGAGGTCCTTCGTCGTCCTCTTCTATCATCATGCAGATAGGTGATCTTCGGATTTCTGAGTGGAGCGACAACGGATCATGCCGGTTCTGGAGCGACAGCGACCCCGGAGCCCCGGAACTTTACGCCAAGACTTACGAAGGCGGAAAGTTGCGCACCACCACCGGCCGTGCGGACTTCGAATATAAAAAGCACATTCCCGGAAGTCCGGACTGGGAAGGCAAGTTTGCCGGACTTATCCATCGTCGTACTTCAATCGCTCACCCCCATTACGGACGGGGCCGAGGGCGCAGTAGGAATGGCCAATGGTGACCACCAAGTTTATCGCCACACAGCACGAGAGCGGCGGAGAGACCATTGCACTGCTGCGCGAGCAGTCAGGCCGTCTGTTCCGCCGGACGTCTGGGGAAATGGTTCCAGTTGTGGAATGGCCCCGGGTTGCGCCTGAAGCTGGTCAGGCTGCGCTTGCACTCGCCCGGGCTCTTGACGATGAGAACCGCATTAACGAGTTAGCGGAAGGCATCGTCCTCCCGCCAAAAATCGTGGCGCGGCTTGATGAGGCCGATGCCTTTGCGATCGGGCTCCCGCCAACCACGCCGTTGACGCTGCAGCTTAACTCAGGTGGATCGCTCGCTGATGGAACAATCAGGGTCGATATAAAATGGGTTCGCCGTGGCGGGCTATCGGTTCGGGCCGATATCGCCGGCGCTCGCGTGCGCGAGGGTGGAAAGGTCGGAAGAATTCCCGAACCGATCTTCTCGGTCTTCCAGGCAGCGCTCGCAGTCAATAAAGCTGCTGACTCTGATGAACGGCGGGCGGCCTTCGCCGAGCTTCGCTCGATCCTCGGCGATGAGATTGGAGCAGGGATCGAGATCGATGGTTTTCTCGAGCGTATTCGGATCGCCTATGCGGCAAATTTCTCGCTGAACGCCAAGACCGATCACGGGCGCTTTGATTTTGATCCGGTTCTCTTCTCGAGAAACGTGCGTGAGAGCGCTGACGGAGACTTGGTCGATGAAGAAGACGCATCGCTCCTGACACCGCAGGACAACCGGCATTTCCAGCGCCGGTTCAAGGAACAGGAAGGCGGACGACGAAGCTATCTGCTCTCAGACGGTACCCTGCTTTTTCTTGACCCGCTTCTGGGCAAGGCCCTCGACATCGTGCGGGCAAAACAAACTGGTACGTCCCAGGAAAAGCGTGATTTCCTGCGTGCGCCGCAGCGTGTGCTGCGCGAAGTGCTGAAGCTTGATGCAACAGGTGACGATGAGGCAGCCGACCGTCTGTTCATCGAAACACAGCAATTCTCCGAGCGGGTCAGCGGTATTGAGGTCTGGCAAAAGCCCGTCCTTCCATGGATAAAGCCCAAGCCAAACAGCTGGCTTCCAGAAGGGTTTGGATTGCGGATTGGCGATCCGCCAGATGCGCGTCATGTCGAGCTGGCTCCGGGCGAAGCCGAAACGCTCGCAGGAGAAGTCGAGACAGCCATTGCGAAAGGTAAAGAATCCATCGCCTGGCGTGACGAGAGCATCCCCGCTACTCCCGCAACACTGCAGGCTGCACGCGCAATTGCTGACTTTGAACATCAGGTCACTGCAGAGACCCAAAAACAGCCTTCTGAAAGAAGCGACCGCGAGACCGTTGATATTTTCTTCCTTCAGGTCGGCGAGAATTTCGAACAACTCAACTACGCCCGGCTGCCTCGCCCAGAAACCAGCGCTGAGCCGTTTGACGCGCCGGAACTTCCCGAAGGCCTGAAGTCTGAGCCGAAGCCCCACCAGATTGAGGCGTTTGCCTGGCTCACCGAGGCATGGCAGCGGCGGTTGCCCGGCGTTCTGCTCGCCGACGACATGGGCCTCGGCAAAACGTTTCAGGCCCTGATGTTTCTGCTGTGGCTGCGCCGGAGCTCTCCGCACCTGAAGCCCGTTCTGATCGTCGCTCCCACTGGTTTGCTGCGAAACTGGCAAGCCGAGCTGGTCCAACACATCGAAGCTGATCTCATGGGGCCAGTGGTAGAAGCATTTGGTACGAACCTGCGCGACTTTCGCCTCGAAACCGGGAGCGATATTCGTGGAGGAACTTCGCGTCTGGACGTATCCCAATGGGAAGAGGCAGGCATCATTCTAACGACCTACGAGACGATGCGCGATTATCACATGAGCTTTGCCCGCATTCCATTCGCGGCCATCGTTTACGACGAAATCCAGAAACTCAAGAACCCGGCCAGCCAAATGACGCGAGCGGCCAAGGCGCTCAATGGGCGTCTCCAGATCGCCATGACGGGGACTCCGGTCGAGAACAGATTGCAAGATCTCTGGTCAATCGTCGATACGGTGTATCCGGGGTTTCTCGGCTCAAGCCGGGAATTTGAAAACAGCTTTCCCGCTCATAATCTTGAGCGCTTGGGCGATCTTCAGCAACGCCTGATTGAGCGCGACAAGAACCTGCCACCTTTCATGCTGCGCCGCATGAAGGATGATATCCTAACCGGCCTGCCGGAGAAGAGGGCTCGGAAATACCCTGTCGAGATGCCGCTGGCACAAGCACAGGCCTACGACCTTGTGCTCGCCAGAGCACGGGCGCTCAGAGAAAGCGGCGAACAGGGCGCGATGCTTAAAGTACTTCATATGCTCCGCGGTACGTCGCTCCATCCGGCACCGCCGCGCGGAATAACCGATATCAATGGCTATATTGAGCAGTCTGCGCGCTTAAAGAAGACCTTCGAGATTCTCGAGGAGATCGAACAGCGTGGCGAAAAGGCCCTCCTGTTTTGCGAAGACCTCGAAATGCAGGCCTTCCTTGCCATGGCCATTCAGGATCGTTTCTCCCTTGGACGTCGGCCCATGTGCATCAACGGGAAGATTGCCGGCCACAAACGACAGGACATGGTGACGGCTTTCCAGACTTCGCAGGCGCCTTTCGATGTTTGAGATGCCCCTAGATTTATAGACGCTTTGCTTGGTAACTATGGAACCAAGGAGAAGCACAGATGTCATCGCAAAAT
>NZ_JARKVQ010000018.1:0-51670 GCF_029946565.1 Iodidimonas sp. MBR-22 | reverse complement strand
GCCCTCATGCGAAAAATCATCGTCATCGCTAACGCAAAAATCAGAGATATGAAACTCCAACAACAGAGTTGATGACGCGTTATGGGGGGGCGGGGTGACGAAAAACAAGAGACGGCTATTGCCCATCCACCGCATCGAACAACCGGGCGAAATGGCGCGCCTCACGCCCTTTCCAAAACCCGCGATGATAGGCATCCGATGCAATCAGGGGCACCACGGTGGTGGCTTCGGCAAAAACCATCTGTTCATAAGCGGTTTCCACCTTGCCCCAGCTTGATGCTTCTTTCAGTGTTGAGGATGAACAGGCCCCATCGCGCACATCGGCCACGGTGATCTGGATCGCATATTTATGCATTTCCGCTTCAACACCCAGAATTTCCGCACAAACCACCGTATCCTGCACGAAATTCTTGGGCACGCCACCGCCCACCATCAAAAGCCCTGTGCGGCCGGCTTTGATCTTGATATCGGTCAGTTCCCGGAAATCGGCGATGGAATCGATGGTCAGATAAGGCGCATTCGCCTTCATCCGGTTCACCTGATGCTTCACAAGGCCAAAGCCTGCCGAGCTATCGGTGAAAGCGGGGCAGAAGATCGGCACATCATGATCAAAACAGGTTTCGATCAGGCTGCCTTTCTTTTTGGCATTGCTTTTCAGCCAGCGGCCCATTTCACGAATGAAGGCGCGGCTGGAATAGGCCCGTGATGGCAGGCTATCGGCGATTTCCAGCAACACATGATCGCAGGCCTGCAATTCTTCCTCATCGATGAAGGTGTCATAAATCCGATCGATATAAAGATCGCGCAGATCATTATCATCGAGGGTGGAACTGCCCTGATAATGGCGGAAGCCAAGGGCCTCGAAAAAATCCATATCGATGATCGATGCGCCGGTGGCCACGATGGCATCCACCATTCCGGCGGCCACCAGATCGCGATAAACATGCATGCAGCCGCCTGCCGAGGTCGATCCGGCAAGGGTGAGGATCACCGAGCAATCGCGATCCGCCAGCATCCGGTTATAAATCTCGGCAGCCCGGGCGGTATCGCGTGAGGTGAACGACATCTTGCCCATCGCCTCCACCAAAGGGCGGGCGTCATATTGGGTGATATCGATATGTTCCACCGGCTTTGAAAGCAATTCGGCCTTGCGATTGGTTTGGGCGGTCTGGTCAGCCATCTTCAGTCCTCTCGATCTTTATTGTGCATCGGCCATGGCAGCATCATGCTTCACAGGCAGGGGAACGACATTATTGGTCATGGCTTCCCGCGGCGCCACGGCAACGGTGAGATCGGAATGAAAGCCATTGAATTTGGTGCGCATCGACATGCCATAAGCCCCAAGATTGGCCACTTCGATCCAATCGCCTTCGGCCATATCGGCAGGCAGCATGAACGGACCCTTCATCACATCCATGCTATCGCAGGTGGGGCCATAAAAAATGAATGCCTGCTCATTATCACAAGCCGCGCGGCGCAGATCAACCCGTCGCACAGGATAACGCCAGCCAATGGCCCCGGCATCATATAAAGCCCCAAAGGTGCCATCATTGAGATAAAGCGCATTGCCCTTGCGCAATTCCACCTTCACCAGCACTGATCCGCCATCACCCACCAGCGCCCGGCCCGGCTCGCACAAAAGCGGCAGGCCCAGAAAGCCATAATCGGCCACCGCCTGATCGATCACGCCCATGAAATCATCCAAAGCCGGTGGTTCCATCCCCGGATAGGCAACGGGAAAACCACCGCCCACATCAAGGAGATCAATCGAGATTTCCGCTTCATCAAGCAAGGCCCGCACAGCAGCAATGGCTTTGCGGTAGCTATGGGGGTTCATGCATTGCGAACCCACATGAAAGCTCACGGCGAGATTGGCGGAAACCGCCCGCGCCGCCTGCAAAAGATCCACAGCCGCCGCCCCATCCACCCCAAATTTGCCGGACAAATCAAGGGCCGCATCGCCTTTGGGCAGGCCAAGCCGAATGAAGAGGCCCAGATCATCGGCACCATTGGTTTCTTCGATGATTTTTTCCAATTCTGCCAGGCTATCAATGGCGAAATCGCGAACCCCGGCCAGATAGGCATAGCGAATGGCCCGGCGGCTTTTCACCGGGTGCATGAAATAAAGCTTTGCCGTGGCCGATATCCGGCGCACCGCATCGATTTCCTCGATAGAGGCCACATCGAACGCAGTGATCCCTGCATGAACAAGGGTTTCCAGCACCGCAGGCGTGGGATTGCATTTCACCGCATACATCACCGTGCCGGAAAAGCGGCTCAAAAAGGCGTGTGCTGCGCGTTCCATGCTTTGACGATACAGCACATGAATGGGCTGATCATCGGCAATGGTGGCCACCACATCCTCAATCGAATTGAAAACAGGAATATCGTGATCAACGCCAGCATCAACGGATGGGTGCGCAAAGGCATAAAGTGCAGTCATGTTCATGGTCCTTTGGTGAACGAGGCCAGACCCATCTTGCCCGGCAAGAGGATCAAAAGTTCACCGGCCGCCATCCCTTGCGCATCATACAGCCTGGGAGACGTGGGGCACGGCAATGCTTCCCGCAAGGGGAGGCTATGCGAGCATCGGACTATGCTTGTCGAGGACCATGAAGCGCCAGCGCCAATAGCCCCGGTCGCTGGCAATAATTTTAAGCCCTTTGGAAGATATTCCGCCGGGGAAGCACACATCACTGGAGGCCATTGGCGACTCCCTTTATCAATCAGTGTCGGCTCATTGAAAAAGGCCGCCGACCCAACCAACAAAAAAAGCACGCATCGTTACGTAACCAGTACATAAGGGCCAGGGGCACGTGCGCGTACGTGACGCTCATATGACTGAACATTGCCCATGATTCAAGGATGAAATGATGTCTTTTGCCCACCAACCCAAAAAAATTTATAAAGTGCAATTAAACCAATGCGTTGTAAATTTTCACTCTGAGCCCTTTTCGGCCATTTTCATGGCCTCGCCGGGCCATGTCCCCCAACATCGGCCCCGGCCATCTTCTCGATCTGAGAAAAGTGCTTTAGACTATGAGGTCAATAAGACCGTTCTGACCGCGAAATCTCAAAGAATCACCATAATAAAGGACAATCATGATGATCCCCGCGCCCGTCTCATCTCGGCATTTCCAAACGAAACGAACCGGGCTCATCGCCGCCTGCCGCCTGTCGCTTGGGCTTTTGGGCGGCATCATGCTGAGCGCGCTGGCCATCAGCCCCCAAAGCCGGGCGCAGGAGGTGACACAGGATGATGCCCCCTCTTACGCCATCGCCCTTCATGGCGGTGCCGGCACCATCACCCGCGCTTCCATGACGGCAGAGTCTGAAGCCGCCTATCGGGCCGCCCTTGGCGAAGCGCTGATCGCCGGGCAAAGCGTGCTCAAAAGCGGCGGCACAGCCATTGATGCCGTGGCCGCGAGCATTCGCATCATGGAAGACAGCCCCCTGTTCAATGCCGGGAAAGGCGCGGTGTTCACCTATGATGGCCGCAATGAGCTGGATGCCGCCATCATGGATGGCCGCACATTGAAGGCCGGGGCGATCACCGGCGTGACCCGGATCAAAAATCCCATCCTGCTGGCGCGGGCGGTGATGGATCAATCGCGGCATGTGATGCTTTCGGGTTTGGGGGCCGAACATTTTGCCCGCACCCAAGGCATCGACCTCGTTTCCCCCACATGGTTTTTCACCGATCGGCGTTATCAGCAGCTTTTATCCATCCAAAATCATGAAAAAGGCGCCATGCAGCTTCATTTTGATGGCGATCATCAATTCGGTACCGTGGGCGTGGTGGCTTTGGATCAGGCGGGCAATCTGGCGGCGGGCACCTCTACCGGCGGGCTGACCAATAAAGAATGGGGCCGCATCGGCGATAGCCCCATCATCGGCGCAGGCACCTATGCCGATAATAAAAGCTGCGCCGTATCGGCTACCGGCACCGGGGAATATTTCATGCGCGCCACCGCCGCCCGCACGATTTGCGCCCTGATCGAATATAAGGGCTATGATGCGCAAAAAGCCGCCGATGAAGTGATCCATCAAAAGATTGCCGGGCTGGGCGGCGATGGCGGGGTGATTGCGTTGTCGCACAGCGGCGAGATTGCTTTCAGCTTCAATACCGAAGGCATGTATCGGGCAAAATTGAGCAGCCAAAACCCCACCCCCGACATCCTCATTTATAAGGATTGAGATCCCCATGCATGGCCGAGCGGCGGCTCAATCATCGGATGGAAAGCCGTCTGCCGCTTCTTTTTTGGATGGGGTGATCGGTTGATGGGTAAAGCCCTTCAATCCTGAAAGCTGATCCTTGTCGCGTTCGATATGCACTTCGCTTTGCAGATAAACCCCCACAAGCTCGGCAATCGAGCGCAGGGCATGACTATGGATTCGTTCCCACCCATGGCTGGCATCGATCCCGAACGTGATGAGCGCGGTTCGGATATCATTGCCCGCCTCAAGGGCCGAAGCGCTATCCGAGCGATAATAGCGAAAAATATCGCGCTGATGGCGGATATCATGCTGTTCGCATAAGGCCAGCAGCTTTTGGGTGAGGTGATAATCGAAAGGCCCGCTTTGATCGGCCATGGCGATGGTCACGCCAAATTCCCGGCTGTTCTGCCCCGGTGCTGTGGTGCCATTATCGATGCTGACCATCGAGGCGATATCGCCATGAAGAATGGTGGAGGCACCGATCCCCACCTCTTCGGCGATGGAGAAAAGAAAATAGCTATCCACCGGCAGATCGCATGGATCATCCACCAAAGCCTTGATCGCCGCAAACATGCTGGCAACCCCCGCTTTATCATCCAGATGGCGGGAATTGATGAAGCCATTGACCAGTTCCGGCATGGGATCGATGGCCACGAAATCGCCGATGGCAATCCCCGCCCGCATCAGATCGTTTTTGGAAAAGCACAGGCCATCCACCCGCACTTCCAGATTGCTCCAGGCCGAAGGCTGTTGATCGATTTCTTCGTTAAATGTATGGCCCGATGCCTTCAGCGGCAGGATGGTCCCGCGCCATGATCCCTTGGTGGTAAAGATATTGCACCGCGCGCCTTCGGCAAATCGCGCCGACCAATGGCCGATGGGAACGATTTCAAGGCGGCCATTGTCTTTCAGATTCTTCACCTGCGCGCCCAGTGTATCCAGATGGGCGATGATCGCCCGCCCGGGATGTTTGGCCTTGCCCTTGATCCATGCTCGAATGGCGCCGCGCCGGGTCAATTCATAATCAAGGCCCAGGCTTTTGAGCTCCTGCGCGCAGAACCGGACGATTTCATCCGTATAGCCCGTGGGGCTGGGGATCGCCAGCAGGCGCAATAAGATCTGTTCCAGATAGCTGATGTCGATGGTTGGTCTTTTGATCGTCATGATCCTCCGCCGATGTCTTTGCTCAGTTTTAAATCCGTAGGCAATGAATGGGGAAACAACAGATCGATGAACCGCTCGGCTGTGGGCTGCGGCTCATGATTGGCAAGGCCCGGGCGTTCATTCGCCTCGATCACGATATAATCGGGCTCGCTTGGTGATTTCACGATCATATCCACACCCACCACCGGAATATCGATGGTTTTAGCACAGGTGATAGCCGCTTGACACAGATGCGGATGCAGCCGATCCGTCACATCATGCAAGGTGCCCCCGGTATGCAGATTGGCCGTTTTCCGCACAAAAAGCTGTTTTTTTGCGGGCAGAATATCAGCCAGACCAAAGCCCGCACTGCGGATGGTGCGTTCGGTTTCCTGATCGAGGGGGATGCGCGATTCACCATTCGTGGCCGCCATGCGCCGACGGCTTTGGGCCTTGATCAGCGCTTCGATCGTGCTTGATCCATCACCGATGATGGCCGCCGGGCGGCGGATGGCCGCAGCCACCAGCTTGAAGCCGATAACGATGATCCTGAGATCGATGCCATCAAAATATTCTTCCAATAGCACATGATCATCCACCCGCCGGGCGGCCTCCACCGCCTGTTCGAGATGCGCCGCATCGGTGATATTGACACTGACCCCCCGCCCCTGCTCCCCATGCCGGGGCTTGACCACGATGGCCCCATGCTCATGCAAAAAATCGGCATTGCGATCAGGGTTTAAAGCCGCCTGCTGCTGGGCGGGCACCCGCACATTGGCCGCCCCCAAAAGCCGCCTTGTGACCATTTTATCCGCGCAGCGGCTCATGGCGATGGCGCTGGTCAATTCGGTGAGGGATTCCCGGCAGATCACCGATCGCCCGCCAAAAGAGAGCCGAAAATAGCCATTTTCAGCATCCAGAACATCCACATGAATGCCCCGCCTGCGGGCTTCATTAACGATGATCAACGCATAAGGATTGAAATTGGCATCAAAAGACGGACCGGCAAACAGCTTTTCATTGATCGAATTCTTGTTTTTGAGGGCAAAGAAAGGCAGGCGCTGAAAGCCCAGCTTTTCATAAAGCGCAATCGCCTGTTCATTATCGTGCATCACCGATAAATCCAGATAGGCATTGCCCCGGGCCTGAAAATGCTCGGCCAGGCGCCGCACCAAAGCTTCGCCGATACCGGGATAGGGGCTTTGGGGATCCACCGCCAAACACCATAAGGACGCCCCGCGCTCGGGATCATGATAAACCTGATAATGATTGACCCCGGTCACCGTTCCCACCAGATCCCCGCTTTCATCATCCTGGGCCACATAATAGGTGAGGCTGCGGCTATCGCGGCGATCCCAGAAAAAGCTGGGATCCACCTGCACCATATTGCGCGCCGCATAGATGCGATTGATTTCGGCAATATCAGAACGATGCGACAAGCGCCGGATATGAAAGCCGCGAAAACGCCGCACCGCAGGCTGATAGGTATGGAGATCAAGGCGATAGGTATGGGATGGATCGAGAAAAAGCTCCTGAGGGGCTTTGGAAAGCGCGACATGGGGATCACGCAGATAAAAAGCGATATCGCGCTGTTGGGGCATTTCCTGACGCAGGGCTTCCACCACATCATCGAGGCGATCAAAGGTCTGGGCAAAATATAACCGCCCCCAGCCGCAATCGATAAAGGCATCATGGGCCATGGTTTTACGCTGGGGTTTCAAGGATTGCGCGCGCATTTTATCAAGGCGATATTGCCGATCAGGCCGCCCTGACCCGGGCTTGCGCCCCGGCGAAGCGGATGGCTCCGCTCGGCGCTTCCCTGTCTGGTCCCCATTTGCCGGGCCATCTTTTTGATCATCGGGCACATCACTCATAGCGATCAAAGCCCCTGTTGTTGCAGCCAATATTCCAGCAAAGCCACCTGCCACAGCTTAGACCCGCGCAAGGGGGTGATATGATCCGCCGGATGCGCCAGAAGCTCATCCACCTTAGCCCGATCAAATAATCCGCGCGCCCGGGCTTGGGGGGCATTGAGAATATCGCGCACCAGATCATGATAGGGCCCTTCGATATATTTAAGGGCAGGCACCGGAAAATAGCCCTTTGGCCGATCGATCACTTCATGGGGAATGATTTTTCGCGCCGCTTCCTTCAGAATATATTTGCCGCCATCCCGTACTTTCAATTCAGCGGGAATGCGCGCCGCCAATTCCACCAGTTCATGATCCAGAAACGGTACCCGGGCTTCCAAGCCCCAGGCCATGGTCATATTATCCACCCTTTTCACCGGATCATCCACCAGCATGATCTCGGTATCGATCCGCAGGGCCTTGTCGATGGGCCGATCCGCCCCTTTTGCGGCAAAATGCCCTTCGATAAAGCTTTTGGCATGATCATCACCGCGATAATCGGGGCCCAGTATTTTTTGCATTTCACGATGATCGCGATCACAAAACACCCGCATATAATCCGCCACCCCATCGCGCGACTCCATCATCGGCGGATACCAGTGATAACCGGCGAAAATCTCATCCGCCCCCTGCCCGCTTTGCACCACCTTCACATGCTGCGAAACCTTTTCGCTCAACAGGTAAAAGCCGATAGCATCATGGCTGACCATGGGTTCCGACATCGCCGCCACGCATTGCCCCAATGCCGGCAGGGCACGCGTGGAATCGATGAAAAGCTGATGATGATCGGTGGCAAAATGCCTGGCGATCAGATCGGAATACTGAAACTCATCCCCCCGTTCATTGCCCACGGTTTCAAAGCCGATGGAAAAAGTCGCCAGCCCCGATTGACCGGCTTCCGCCAAAAGCCCCACCACCAATGAGCTATCAAGCCCGCCGGAAAGCAAAACCCCCACCGGCACATCGGCAACAAGGCGGCGCTGCACCGATTGGCGCAAAACCTCGATCAGCTTGTCTTCCCAATCATTTTGGCGATAAGCCCGTTCATCCTCATGAGGGCCAAATTGGACTGACCAGTAAACAGTCTCCGTTTCCCGGCCTTCGGCATCGATTTCAAGCAATGTGGCGGGGGGCAATTTCCGCACCCCCTTCAAAATCGTGCGGGGTGGCGGCACAATCGCATGAAAGCTCATATAATGGGCAAGGGCGATGGGATCGATATCGCAATCCACATCACCACCCGCCAATAAAGCAGGCAGGCTGGAGGCAAATCGCAACCGCCGCCCCCCCATACCGGCGCCCCCATCGGGATCGGTTTGCTGCCATGACAGATATAAAGGCTTGATCCCCTGACGATCCCGGCCAAACAAAACCCGGCCATCATCCCGGTGCCAGATGCAAAAGGCAAACATGCCATAAAGCCGGGTGACGAAATCCTTCCCCCAATGATGATAGGCTTTTAAGATCACCTCGGTATCGCCATGGGAAAAGAATTGATAGCCCTTGGCGATCAATTCGGCGCGCAATTCGGGGTAATTATAGATACAGCCATTGAAAACAATCGCCAGCCCCAGCGCAGAATCGACCATGGGCTGTTGGGCGGCCTCGCTCAGATCGATGATTTTCAGCCGACGATGGCCGAAAGCCACCCGGCCTTGCGACCACAGGCCGTGGCCATCGGGCCCGCGCGGTGCCAGCGCCCGGGTCATCCGCTCAACGGCCGCAGTCTCAGCCCTTTGATGATGAAAACTGATCTCGCCTGCAATGCCACACATAGGCGTTTCATGCTCCTTCATTCATGATCATCGGATCATGCATCACAGCATAAAAGACGGCGCATTGGCCAGTTTGTTCGCGATAAAAGGCAGGTGATCCCCATTTGAACAGGATAGATAAGGCTTTTAGCGCCGCTCGTCCGCGTCAAAATTCCCATCCAAATGCCCATCAAAATCCGCTTGTTGGTCACCCGCATCCCCGGCTGCATTTTCATCAACAGGATCGTGCAATTGGAAAGCCGCCATGGTGGTGCGCGGGGTGAGTTGGAAATCTTCTTTCTCGGCATCCGGCGTGGGGGCGCGGCTTTTGATCAGAGCAAAAATCACCAAAGCCCCCAGCCCATGAACAAAGGCTGTAAAGCCAAACATCATCAGCGGACCATGATATTTGATGAGCACCGCCGTTGCCAAAGGCCCGAACAGCGAACTCGCCCCATATAAAAACAAAAGTCCGCCTGAAACGCTGACAAAATTTTCCGGCCGCGCCTGATCATTGGCATGGGCAATGCAAATCGGCTGGATGGTGAAAGCAAAAGCCCCGAACAAAAAGCCCAGAACCATAACCGCCACCGGCGATATTCCGGCAAAAAAGACCAGACCCAAACCGCTGAGGCTGGCCGCCGCAGCAACGATACCGGCCACCTTTCGTCGATCATAACGATCTGATAAATGGCCAATGGGCCACATCAAAACAGCCCCGCCCAAAAGGGTGAGCGCCATGAACAGGGAAATATCATCAACAGCCATGCCCATCCGGGCCGCAAAAATAGGACCAAAAGCCCAAAAAGAGCTATTGGCAAACCCCACTGCGATTGAACCAACCACCGCCACCCGCGACACATCGAGCAAGGATCCCATCCGCAAACGCGGTTGGGGCACCGGCACCGGCAGGGGGGCCCGTGTGAGGGCCACGGGCAAAGCCGCCAGGGCCGAGGTGATCGCCACCAATGAAAAAAGCTGATAGCCCCCCAAGGGATAGGCCATCAATAAAAACTGGCCCAGCGCCAGCATCACCATCCCCACAAGGGAATAAAGCGACAAAAGCGCCCCCCTGATATGATTAGGGGCGCGTTCATTAAGCCAGCTTTCAATCGCCATATAGGCAATCGCCAGCGACGTGCCCGTTAATACCCGGGCCAGCATCCAGAAGATCTCATCAATCACCAGAGGATAGAGCAAGGCGAGAGCGCACAAAGCCGCTAAAACCGCAGTCAGCACCCGCACATGGCCCAAGCGGCCGATCAGCGGGGCGCCGATGATACATCCCAGCAAAAAACCCGCAAAATAGCCCGTGCCCAAAGTGGCGATGGCCATATCACCAAATTGCTCGGCCTGCGCCCGGATGGGAATCAGGGTGAATTGCAGGCCATTCCCCAATTGCAGAATGGCTGCACATAAAAGCAGTGCGAAAATGGAGAAAACGACCGGGCGCATCGATGCTGTTTCATTGACCTGTGTTGAAAAGGAGCGAACCCTTGATCCGCGCCCTCTCCTACCCCCTTGCGAAGCCGGACGCAAATTCCACGATCCCGCAAGGGCCCAATCTCACCGAAAAAGGCTAAAAAAGGATTTCACAAAACAGCTTTAGGGCAAAAAAGCTGAAGAGTTCAAGGCTTTAATGGACACTGACTGACTTCTGCATGTCGCGCAAAGAATCACGCGCCCTGAACAGGCGGCTTTTAACCGTCCCCACAGCCAGCCCCAGATGATCTGCGGCTTCATGATATTTATAGCCACAAACCCCCACCAGCAATACCACCGATTGTTCCGGCTCGCTCAAGCGATCGAAACTGCGGGAAAATTCTTCCAATTCCACGGTCCATGGCTGGGGAGCCGGATGCGACATCCCCTCGCCCCACTCTTCCATGGGGATATGCACCCCGCGCCGGCGCAGACTGCGGCATTGATCGATATGCATATTATGCATGATGGTAAACATCCAGGACCGCAGATTGGACCCTTCGCGGAAAAAATCCTGCCGCGAGATGGCCCGTTCCAAGGAATCCTGCAGCAAATCATCGGCCTGATCCAGATCCCGCGTCAAAGACCGCGCATAACGGCGCAAATGGGGAATTTCATGCTTTATCTGTTCCAGAATGGCGTGCTTCATAGCCCGTCCTCCTTTATTTAGATCAGCAATTATAGTGTTAATTATGTCATAAAGAAGAATAGTTTAGTTAATGGAAAATTCATACGAAAATCAAAAGTCGCATTAGAACATTATTACAAAATAATTCATAATTTTTAACAAGTTAAAATAAAATGGGTGCGCTCATCCATAAGCACACCCATTCTAATTGATATCCGAACAGTCTCAAATATTCTTTGAAAGTTCGGATTTAAAAATAATCAGGCCTTTGAAAGGCGCTCATTGACATAATCCCAATTGACCAGCTTTTCGATGAAGGTTTTGAGGAAATCCGGCCGACGATTTTGGTAATCCAGATAATAAGCATGTTCCCACACATCGGCGACCAGCAAAGGCGTTGCCCCATGAACCACGGGATTTTCGGCATTGGCGGTTTTCATGATCGCAAGCTTGCCATCCTTGAGCACCAGCCACACCCAGCCAGAGCCGAATTGCCCGGTCCCGGCGGCCACGAATTCTTCCGCAAAGACTTCAACCGAGCCAAAGGCTTCAACAAGCTTGGCTTTCAAGGCGTCTGGAACGGCACCACCGCCATTGGGCTTCATGCATTTCCAGAATTCATTGTGATTATAGATCTGGCCCACATTGTTGAAAAGCTTGTCATTCTTGCCAAAGCTTTCCACCATCACCTGTTCAAGGCTTTGGCCTTCATGCGCCGTACCTTTCACCAGATCGTTCGCCACATCCACATATTTTGCATGATGCTTGCCATGATGAAAATCCAGTGTTTGAGCCGACATATGAGGCTCCAGCGCATGTTTTTCATAAGGCAGTTTTGGCAATTCAAACATAGTCAATCCTCCGGTTATTAAGGGCGATAAAAGCGCAGACCCATGAATTCAGCGCATGCGACGCCGCAGTCATGACATTGTCTCCAATCCATGATGATACAAGGACGGCCCCAGCATTTGCATGACAAGATACTGGTTTTATAGAAAATTCTTTTGCCAGATGCACCTGTTGTTTTCTGCGGATATGATCATAGATGTAAAGGACAAGGCTGATACAAAATGTAAAAGCCCGGGAACGTTCCATGCTGACCCACGTTCCTTCATGATAGCCCATGAGGGCTGCACCGGATTTTCAATATGAAGACCGGACCCGCATTTATACGGAGGACTGACCATGGCGACCGAAAAAAATTATGCCACCGAAATCGATGCCATCAAAGGGGATGTTCATCAATTGCGCGAAGATATCAGCGCCCTACTGGGGGCCTTTGGCGATGATGCCGGAGAGCGCGGTGTCCAGGCCCGCGAAGCCGCCCTAGCCAAATTACGCCAGGCCCGTGCCCAAGGTACGGCGCATTTGCAGCAGGTGGAAAAAAGCATTGAAGACAACCCCTTGATCGCTCTTGCCGGGGCTTTGGGCCTGGGCTTTCTCATCGGCGCCCTGCTCAATCGGCGCTGATCATGATCGGGGGGGAATTTTTCAAAAATATCGCCGCTGATGCCGCAAGACGTTTGCTGCTCATCCTGATTGCCGCCATTTTGTCAGCGGTCGTGATTGTTTTGCTGTGCGCGGCCATGATCGTGGGGCTGAGCCATTTTGTGCCGATCTGGGCCTCTTTGCTGATCACCGCGGGCTTGCTGCTGGTGATCGCCCTCATTGCCCTTGTCAAAGCCTCTGCTGATGATCGAAAGACGCTTTCATCGCCCCAAAAAAAGGCATCAACGGCCGCACAATCAAACGAAAGCGGATCGGGGGATGCCGCCGCCAAAGGGGCAAATGCCCTTGATACCGGCATTTTTCTGGGCGAAGCCGTGAGTGCGGCGATGAAAACCCATCCCAAAAGCACGCTGGGGCTCGCATTGCTGGGCGGCATGGCTTTGGGGGCCGATCCGGCCTTGCGCCGGGATCTGATCAATCTGTTGCAAGGGGGGCGCAATAAACCCGGATCGGATTGATCAGCGCAGATTTCCCAGATTTCCCAGATTTCATTGGGGCTGATAATAAGCCATGGCTTCAGGGATCAAGCCCCTTATCCGTTCGATTCGATCTTCGGGCAAAGGATGGGTCGAAAGAAATTTCGGTTGCCGCTCTCCACCCAAGGCGGCGAAATTAGTCCATAATTCCACCGCCGCATGGGGATCATATCCGGCTTTCGCCATATAAATCAAACCGATGCGATCGGCTTCGGATTCCTGCGATCTGTTGAACGGTAAAGCCACCCCCAAAGTCGCCGCCCCCGATACCATCGCAACCATTTCCTGGCTGCCGGTGCTGGCCCCCAAAACGGCCAGCCCCAATTGAGTGGCCATATCCCGGCTCATGCGTTCCGCCGAATGCTGGGCCATCACATGGGCGATTTCATGGCCCATCACTGTAGCAAGCTGAGCTTCGGTTTTCGCGACTTGAAACAGGCCCGTATTCACCCCCACCTTGCCACCGGGCAGGGCAAAGGCATTGGGCGTCTCATCCTTGAACAGGGTAAATTCCCAGGCAAACCCTTCTGCGCCCTCAACCACTTTTGCCATGGCAATCCCGATCCGCTCCACCATCCGGGCTTCGGGGGTATTGGTCACGACCGGCAATTGCTCCTTGATCTGCTGATAGGAGGCCACGCCCAAAGCGGTGGATTGGTCCTGGGAGACCAAAATCAACTGCCGCCGCCCGGTCACCGGCGCCGTGGTGCAGGAAACCAGCAGAAAAATCAGCACAAAAGCCGCCGGAACCACTCGTTTCATCCCCATCACGCACTCCACCTAAAGGGTTCAGTCTCTCATCCCCTTATAAAGAGGATTCCCACTTTCCAACACCAGAAATCATCGAAAGACCGCGAGAAGATTTCATAGGCGCAGCACAGATTGATCCCCCAGGCCACGCAATAGCTTTTGCCCCGAACCCAAAATCGGATGCTGCCAATCAGGCGCAATTTCCAGCAAGGGCTGAAGAACGAAGCGGCGTTCATGAAGATGGGGATGCGGTAAAATCAGGCTTTGCGGGGCGGCATGGCTTGTGGATGCCTGCGCCCACGCTTTTTTATCGGGCAATATCATCCCATCCATATCCAAAAGATCGAGATCAAGGGTGCGCGCCTGCCATCTGACATCGCGCTGGCGGGCAAAATGGCTTTCCACCTCATGCAAGCGATGCATCAGGGCCTGGGGCGTATCCATCCAATGGATCAGAGCCGCTGCATTAATATAAGACGGCTGATCTTTTGGGCCTATGGGAGCGCTTTCATATAAAGAGGATTTCTTTTCCACATTGATGCCAAAATCACGGAGTATAGAAAGTGTAGTGATGATTGTATTGGCAGGGTTACCCGCTATAGTCGTGAGATTACTGCCTAATCCAATATAAATCATATGAATTTTGTGCCATTTGTTGATTTGTTTCTATTGCGAACAGCTTCAAAAATACCTATGGCTAGCAGCGCAAGGGCTGAGCTTTTGAAAATCAACAATGATCCATCCATAAAAAAACGGACGCTTTCAAGATGATATTTTATCCGAACGAGAAAATTGGCGTATTTATCGACGGTGCCAATCTGTTTGCCACCGCACGCTCGCTGAATATGGAAATCGATTATAAAAAGCTGAAAACCTTTTTTGCGGAAAAAGGCCGTTTGATCCGAATCTTCTATTATACGGCCATGATTGATGATGCGGATTATTCGCCCCTGCGGCCCTTGATCGATTGGCTCGATTATAATGGCTATACCCTTGTAACCAAACCGATCAAGGAATTTACCGATGATCAGGGGCGGCGCAAGGTAAAGGGCAATATGGATATCGAAATCGCCGTCGATATGCTGGCCCTGTCGGAAAATCTCGATCATGTGGTGCTGTTTTCCGGCGATGGTGATTTTCGCCGATTGATCGAAGCCATTCAGCGCAAAGGGGTGCGGGTGACGGTGATTTCATCCAATACCACCCAGCCTTCGATGATTGCCGATGAATTGCGCAGGCAGGCGGATCAATATGTGGATCTGGCAAAAATCCGTGATGATTTTGCTCGCCCCCGCAGCCAGAATCCGCAGCAGCCCCAAAGCATCGAAAATGATGATTTCGATGAGGATGGCGAGTATTATGAAGATGACGATGATTATGAAGACGATCCCCAGTGAGCGGGGGCCTTTGTAAAAAAGGACGATCCCATCAAAGCCCCATCCGATACCCCCGCCGAAGCGCCGGCCTTATGCGATCTGTGCCCCCGGCTTGTGGCCTATCGAGCGGCTAATCAACAGAAATTTCCCGATTTTTTTAATGGCGCCGTGCCCAGCTTTGGCGATGAGGCGGCGCGGCTTTTGATCGTGGGACTGGCCCCCGGGGTGAGGGGAGCCAACCGCACGGCGCGCCCCTTTACCGGCGATTATGCAGGCGATCTGCTTTATCCCACCATGCTGAAATTCGGCTTTGCCAAGGGTGACTATCGCGCCGATCCAAAAGATGGGCTGTGCCTGTCGGGGGCGATGGTCACCAATGCCGTGCGCTGTGTGCCCCCGGAAAACAAGCCGATCGGCGCGGAAATTTCCCAATGTCGGCCTTATCTGATCAGCCGGATCAAGGCTCTGCCGCATTTAAAGGCGATTTTTCTGCTGGGGCGCATTGCCCATGAAAGCGTTTTGCGGGCTTTTGGCCAAAAGCCGGGCCACCATCCCTTTGCCCATGGGGCGATGCATCAGATCGCGGGTTTGACCCTGATCGATAGCTATCACTGTTCGCGCTATAATGTGAATACCCGCCGCCTGACCCCGGCCATGTTTGAAGATGCTTTTCAAAAGGCGGCAAAGGCAGCCGATCAACCATAGGGCCATCAAAAAACGGATGGGATCGCAGCCTTCAGGCGTTATCGATCCGGCCCTTGCCGCTTTCAAACAAGCGCTTCAGATTGCGCGCCGCCTGCCGGATGCGATGCTCGTTTTCCACCAGCGCAATCCGCACATGATCATCGCCATATTCACCAAAGCCCAGGCCCGGCGCCACGGCCACCTGCGCTTCTTGCAATAAAAGCTTTGAAAATCCCACCGATCCCAGATGGCGATAGGCTTCAGGCACAGGCACCCAGGCAAACATGGTCGCTGGCGGCGAAGGCACCTCCCATCCGGCCTGGGCAAAGCGCGAAACCAGCACATCGCGCCGCGCCTGATAGATCGCGCGATGTTCGGCCACACAATCCTGCGGCCCATTCAAAGCGGCGGTAGCGGCCACCTGAATGGGGGTAAAGGCCCCATAATCGAGATAGGATTTCACCCGCGACAAGGCCCCGATCAAGGTGGGGTTTCCCGCCGCAAAGCCGATCCGCCAGCCGGGCATGGAATAGGTTTTCGACATCGACGAAAATTCCACCGCGACATCCTTGGCACCGGGAATCTGCAAAATGGATGGCGGCGGATTGCCATCGAAATAAATCTCGGAATAGGCAATATCCGAGAGGATATAAAGCCCTTCCCGCCGCGCGAAATCGACCATTTCAGCATAGAAATCAAGGCCCACCACCTGTGCCGTGGGATTTGACGGGAAATTCAAAATCAGCGCCGATGGCCGGGGAACCGAATGGCGGCAGGCTTTTTCCAACTCCCCCACAAAGCGATCAAGGGGCAAAAGCGGCACATGCCGCACCGATGCCCCGGCAATGGTAAAACCAAAGGCATGAATGGGATAGCTGGGATTGGGGCATAAAATCACATCCCCCGGGGCGGTGATCGCCTGCGCCAGATTGGCTAAGCCCTCTTTCGATCCCAAGGTCACGATGGTTTCACGTTCGGGATCGAGTTCAACCCCGAAACGGCGATCATAATAACCCACCAGCGCTTTTCTAAGGCCGGGAATGCCCCGGCTCATGGAATAGCGATGGGTTTTGGGATCGCGCACCGCTTCGGTCAGCTTATCCACCACATGCCGGGGTGTGGGCAGATCGGGATTGCCCATCCCAAAATCGATGACATCATCCCCCCGCGCCCGCGCCGCTGCCTTCAGGGCATTCACCTCGGCAAAAACATAAGGCGGCAAGCGCCTGATGCGATAGAAATCGGACGTCATGACCCCATGCCACCTTTAGTTTGTTACGGATTTGCGGATTAAATTAACAGATTCATATCCCGAAACGCCCCTTTTAGATGGATTGATGCGGAAATCAAGGGCGGATATGCCCCGAACCCCGCACCCGATAATGATAGCTGGTCAAATGTTCGGCACCCACCGGGCCACGGGCATGAAGCCGCCCGGTAGCAATGCCGATTTCAGCACCAAAGCCAAATTCACCCCCATCGGCAAATTGGGTCGAGGCATTATGCATGACGATGGCCGCATCCACTTCGCTCAAAAAGCGATCAGCCGCCGCCTGATCGGAGGCAATGATGCATTCCGTGTGGCCCGAGCCATGGCGATCGATATGCGCCAAAGCGGCATCAAGGCCATCCACCACCCGCACATTGATCACTGCATCCAGCCATTCCGTATCCCAATCCTCGTCACTGGCAGGCTCGATATCGGGGCAGATGGCCTTTGCCGCCGCATCGCCGCGCACCCGGCATTGGGCATCGCTCAAAGCCTTGACCAAAGGAGGCAGATATTTCGCCGCCACAGCCTCATCAATCAGCAGGGTTTCGGTGGCCCCACACACCCCGGTGCGCCGCATTTTGGCATTCACCACCACCGCTTTTGCCATCTCCAGATCAGCCGAGGCATGAACATAGCTGTGGTTCACCCCCATCAGATGCCCCAATACCGGCACCCGGCTTTCTTCCTGCACCCGTGCCACCAATGATCGCCCGCCCCGGGGGATCAAAAGATCGATATGCTCGGTCATGCGAAACAATTCACCCACCGCATCGCGATCCTGTGTCGGTACGATATTCACTGCTTCCATAGGCAGGCCCGCCTGCTCAAGCCCTTTTTGCATGGCCGACAGGATCATCTCTACGGATCGGCGGCTTTCGCTGCCGCCGCGCAGGATGGTGGCATTGCCCGCCTTCAGGCACAGGCCCGCAGCATCGGCGGCAACATTGGGGCGGCTTTCAAAAATCACCGCAATCACCCCCAAAGGCACCCGCGCCCGTTCAAAACGCATCCCATCCTCGCGCTGCCAGGATTGATCGATGGCCCCCAAAGGATCGGGCCGCGCGGCAATTGCCTCAAGGCTTTTGGCCATGCCTTCGATCCGGCCTTCATCCAAAGCCAGCCGATCGATGAAGGCATCATCCTTGCCCATCTCACGGGCCTGCGCCACATCAGCGGCATTGGCACCCAGAAGATCGACAGAGATGCCCCTAAGGGCCACTGCTGCCGCCTTCAGCGCGGTTTGCCGCATGGCATGGGGGCTGCGCTGAACCACACGCTGGGCACGCTTTGCCCCATCGCCCAAGGCGATCATCTGGTCATGGAGCTGGGATGTGGATTGGCTCGAATGCGTCACAGGGCCTCCTTTGCCGCCTGTTGCGGAACGGTTATTGCAAGATTATCCCGGTGGATGAGGGTATCTGGTCCCTGATATCCCAGCAATGCCTCGAAGGTTTCGGTGCGCTGTCCGGCGATTACCTCCACCTCGTCCGAATCATAATTGCTCAGGCCGATGGCAATATCCTCGCCAGACATGCTGCGCACGCGCACGGGATCACCAGAGAAAAATTCCCCCTCCACCCGGGTTACCCCAACACTTAGAAGGCTATTGCCCGCATGCAAGGCTTTTATCGCCCCGCGATCCACGATGAGCGTGCCCGAAGGGGCCACGGTGGCGGCAATCCATTGTTTTCTCACGGTCAGCGGTTCGGATGATGGGATGAACCATGTGGCCCGCGCATCCCCCCGCGTCAAAGCCCCCAAAGCCCCCTCTTCGCGCCCATTGGCAATGGCCATATGCGATCCCGCACCCAAAGCCAAAGCCGCCGCCGCAATTTTTGCCGCCATGCCGCCGGTGCCAAGGCTGGTGCCGGCATCCCCCGCTTTCGCCATGATTTCGGGGGTAATGGCCCGCACCACCGGAATATGCCGGGCCCCGGGCACCGAGCGGGGATCGGCATCATAAAGCCCATCCACATCCGATAACAGCACCACCAGATCAGCACTGATCAATTGCCCCACCCGCGCGGCCAGCCGATCATTATCGCCAAATTTATGCTTATCAAAAGCCACCGTATCATTTTCATTAACAATCGGGACGATCGCGCGCGACAGCAGGGCTTCCATGGTTGAGCGGGCATTCAAATGGCGCAGGCGATCTTCGGTATCCCCCGGGGTGAGCAGCATCTGCGCCCCCACCGCCCCATGGCGGGCCAAGCTGCGGCGATAGGCATCAAACAGCCGGATCTGGCCAATTGCCGCAGCGGCCTGACGATCCGCCAGATTCTGCACCCCACCCACGAGCGCCGAACGGCCGATTCCCACGGCCCCCGAGGTGACCAGCACCACCTGCTGCCCGCGCGCCCGCATGGCCCCGATATCCGCCGCCAAAGCATCCAGCCAGCGCCTTCTCAGCCGGCCATTTTCCACCAGAAGCGCCGAGCCGACCTTGATGACCACCCGGCGGGCTTCTAAAAGCATCCGGGATGGGTTCGCTGGATCGGCGGTTTCATTTCCCTGCTGCATCAACAGATTTCCTCAATTTATCGTCTTCATATTGCTAAAAATCGTGCGCATTGGTAATTTTTCTCTGATATCTGTGTTGACAGCGACAGAAACATGCATATCCTGCAGCCATGAATTTTGCAACGCACACACCGCGCTCGAACGCCCATGTTCAAATTTTTCCCTCTCATCAGTTGGCGGGGGCTTTTGCCCATGGACAAACCCTTCTTGTGGGGATTGTGATCGTGCTGCTTATCAGCGGCATGATGGGGCTGCCTTCCTGAAAACAACGGATCAGACAAGGAACACCAGCCCCGCTTTGCCCACCGCAGCGGGGCTTTTCTTTGGCCAAGGACAGAAAATGACCAATAAAAACCGACCAAGCGACGCCATCAAATCCCAGGCCCCGGCCCGCGCCATGCTGCGTGCCACCGGCATGGATGATGCTGCTTTGGCAAAACCGATGATCGGGGTTGTCAGCACATGGACCGATGTTTCACCCTGCAATCTGCATTTGCGCACCCTTGCCGAACCGATGAAGGATGGCATCCGGGCAGCAGGCGGAACCCCGGTGGAATTCAATACCATTGCCGTCACCGATGGGATCGCCATGGGCACGGCGGGGATGCGGGCGTCTTTGATTTCTCGCGAAGTGATCGCTGACTCCATTGAGCTTGCCGTCCGAGGCCATTGTCTGGATGCGGTGGCGGTTCTCGTGGGATGCGATAAAACCATCCCCGCAGCGGCGATGGCGCTGGCGCGCATGAATTTACCGGGCATCATCTTATATGGCGGTTCGATCCGTCCGGGGTTTCATAAGGGGAAGTTCATCACAGTTCAAGAGGTGTTCGAAGCCGTGGGGGCGCGCGCTGCAGGCAAAATCGAGGCCGAAGAGCTCGATGCCATCGAGCGGGTGGCCTGCCCCGGGGCCGGGGCCTGTGGCGGCCAATTCACGGCCAATACCATGGCTATGGTGCTGACTATGCTGGGTCTTTCCCCCATGGGGGCGAATGATGTGACCGCCACCGATCCGGCCAAGCCCGAAACCGCCGCCCTGTGCGGTCGGCTGTTGATGGAATTGCTCGAAAAAGATGTGCGCCCGCGCGATCTCATCACCCTTGAAAGCATCGCCAATGCCGCCACCATCGGTGCGGGCACGGCGGGTTCCACCAATCTGGTGCTGCATTTGCTGGCCATTGCCCGGGAAGCAGGGCTGCAAATCGATATCGATGAATTTGATAAAATTTCGGCCCGCACCCCGGTGATCACCGATCTGAAGCCGGGCGGGCGTTTTACCGCCGTGGAAATGAGCGAAGCAGGCGGCACGGCTTTGGTGGCCCGCCGTTTGATGGAAGCCGGGCTTTTGCACGATGGCCCCACGGTGAGCGGTAAAAGCCTGTTCAAGGAGCTTGAAGCGGCCGAGGAAACGCCGGGTCAGGCGGTTGTTCGCACGGTGGATGATCCCTTTAAACCACGCGGCGGCTTTGCGATTTTGCGCGGCTCCCTTGCGCCCGAAGGGGCAATCGTCAAGCTTGCGGGCCATGATGGGGATCGTTTCAGCGGCCCGGCCCGGGTTTATGATGGCGAGGAAGCCGCCTTCAAGGCTGTGCAGGATGGGGCGATCAAGGCAGGTGATGTGATCGTGATCCGCAATGAAGGCCCCAAAGGCGGCCCCGGGATGCGGGAAATGCTGGCGGTCACCGCCGCTATTCAGGGCCAGGGGCTTGGCAATGATGTGGCGCTGATCACCGATGGCCGCTTTTCAGGCGCCACCCATGGCTTCATGGTCGGCCATATCGCGCCGGAAGCAGCGGTGGGCGGCCCCATTGCCCTGATCCGCGATGGCGATCGCATCACCCTTGATGTCAGCGCCCGAACAATCGATGTGGAGGCTGATCTCGCCGCCCGCAAGGCTGAATGGAGCCCACCCCAACCCGCCGCCCTTACCGGCGCTTATGCCAAATATGCAAAACTGGTGTCTTCGGCGTCCGAAGGCGCCGTCACCGCTTTTCCCTACTCACCCATGCAAAAACAAGCAAAAGAGGACATTCGCTCATGAAACTTTATAATAATTCCGATGTCGATCAGGCCGCCCTCAAGGGCAAAACGATTGCCATCATCGGCTATGGCAGCCAGGGCCGCGCCCATGCCTGCAATCTGAAAGACAGCGGTCACAAGGTCGTCGTCGGCGTTCGCGAAGGGGGCAAGGGCTGGCAGGCCGCGCGGCAGGATGGTCATGATGTGGCCGAGCCCGCCGCCGCCGCCAAAGCCGGTGATCTGATCGCCATCCTGGTGCCCGATATGGCGCAGGAAGCGCTCTATCGTGAAACCATCGCCCCCGCTTTGGAAGCCGGCAATACCCTGCTGTTTGCCCATGGTTTTTCCGTGCATTATGGCCGCATCACCCCGCCCGAAGGCATTGATGTGGTGATGATCGCCCCCAAGGCGCCCGGCGATCTGGTGCGCCGCGAATATGAACGTGGCCGAGGCGTGCCCTGCCTTTTAGCGGTGCATCAGGATGCCAGCGGATCGGCCAAGGCCCGGGCTTTGGCCTATGCCCATGGCTTGGGCGGCACCCATGCCGGCGTTTTGGAAACCACCTTCCCCGAAGAAACGATCACCGATCTTTTCGGCGAACAGGCGGTGCTCTGTGGCGGCATGAGCGAACTGGTTTTGAAAGGCTTTGAAACCCTCACCGAAGCTGGTTATCAGCCCGAAGTTGCTTATTTCGAATGTCTGCATGAACTGAAGCTGATCGTTGATCTGATGCAGGAAGGCGGCCTTGCCAAAATGCTCAGCTTCATTTCTGAAACCGCCAAATACGGCGATTTCGTTTCTGGCCCACGAGTGGTGGATGAAACCACCAAGGCGCGGATGAAGGCGGTGCTCACCGATATTGAAAACGGCACCTTTGCCCGGGAATGGATTTTGGAAAATCAGGCCGGTTTGCCGCGCTATAAAGCCAGCCTGCAAAAAGATCTCGATCACCCGATTGAAAAAACCGGCAGTGCCCTGCGTGCGCGCATGGCGTGGCTTAATCCCAAACATAACGCCTAAGCAAAAAAACATGGTGCACAGCCTCTCCACATCCCAAATCAAGACCAGAGCCAACAAGGCGGGCGGGCACGGCAAAGGCCTGACCGGTGCGCAATGGCACATGCATGCTCTTGAGGCTCAGGATGTGGAGAGTGTGTTCGGCCATCCGGGCGGGGGCTGTCCGATCAGGTTCGTGCAATCCTCGCGATGGATAGCCCCCGAAACACAATGGGCAGGAGCGGCAAGATGACCGAGCAGGATAAAGTTCTCATTTTCGATACCACCTTGCGCGATGGCGAACAGGCGCCGGGCTTTTCGATGGATCATGAACAAAAGCTGCAATTGGCGCGGGCTTTGGATGCCCTGGGTGTCGATATCATCGAAGCCGGTTTTCCCGCCGCCTCGAAAGGTGATTTCCGCGCCGTCAACAGCATTGCCAAGGACATCGAGGGATCGACCATCTGCGGCCTTGCCCGGGCCCTTGAAGGGGATATTCGCGCCACCGCCGAAGCCATTGCTCCGGCCCGGAAAAAGCGCATCCACACCTTTATCGCCACCAGCCCCATTCATCGCAAACACAAGCTGGCCATGGACAAGGAAACGGTTGTCCGCCGCGCGGTCGAGGCCGTACGGCTGGCCCGTTCCTTTGTTGATGATGTGGAATTCAGCGCCGAAGATGCTTTGCGCACCGAGCCTGAATTTCTGGTGGAAATTTTTTCCGCTGTGATCGAAGCCGGGGCCACCACCTTGAATGTACCCGATACCGTGGGCTATGCCACGCCGGAGGATATCTTTCGGGTTTTTTCCCATTTGCGCAGCCATGTGAAAGGCGCGGATCGGGTTGTTTTCTCGGCCCATTGCCATGATGATCTGGGCTTGGCCGTAGCCAATTCCCTTGCCGCCGTGCGGGCCGGAGCCCGGCAGGTGGAATGTGCGATGAACGGGATCGGCGAACGGGCGGGTAATTGTGCCACCGAAGAAATCATCATGGCCCTGCGCACCCGTGCCGATCATTATCAGGCTCAGGCGGGGGTGGATACCAGACGGCTTTATGGCGTTTCGCGCCTGCTGTCGGGACTGACCGGCCATGCCATTCCGCGCAATAAGGCGATTGTGGGTGAAAACGCCTTTGCACATGAATCAGGAATTCATCAAGATGGGATTCTGAAGAATGTGGAGACCTATGAAATCATGAAGCCTGAAGACATCGGCGTCCCCAAAAGCCAGCTTGTGCTGGGCAAGCACAGTGGCCGCCATGCCTTTGCCGAACGCACCCAAATGCTAGGCCATAAGCTGAGTGCCGAACAGATCGATGCCGCCTTCACCGCCTTCAAGGCTTTGGCGGATCGCAAGAAAACCATCACCAACAGCGATATCGAAGGGCTTATTCTGGGTCGCGAAATGGGGATGCTTGGGCCATGGCATCTGAAATCCCTGCAGGTCTCCACCGGCTCTGGCGATCATGCCATGCACACCTCTGCCGTTCATCTGGTGCATGATAATGGCCGGGTGGTGCGCGAAGCCTCGATCGGCAATGGCCCCCTTGATGCCGCCTTCCGGGCCATCAAACGCGCCACCAAAATGCAGGCGACACTTGCGGATTTTTCCGTGCGCTCGATCGGTTCCGGGGCCGATGCCCAAGGCTGGGCCGATGTCAGATTATCTCATGATGATGTCTCTGTGCATGGCTCCGGGGTGGATACAGATATTGTTCACGCTTCAGCAAAAGCCTATCTTGATGCCCTCAATCGTCTCGTGCGTGAGACCCAATCAGACCCCATCCATAGCGCGCCCGCAGACGATGCCCGCGCTTTATCCGCATAAGGAAGTTTGAAAATGGCCCTGACTCCGACCCGTTTCATCTGGATGAATGGCACCCTGAAGCCATGGGCGGAAGCCACCACCCATGTGCTGACCCATGCCCTGCACTATGGATCGGCGGTTTTCGAGGGGATCCGCTGCTATGAAACGCCTGATGGACCGCGCGTTTTCCGCGTTGGGGATCATATCACCCGGATGTTTCAATCGGGCCGGGTTTATCATATCGATATCCCCTTCACCCGTCAGGAAATCGGCGATGCCTGCAAAACGGTGCTCGCGTCCAATGATCTGGGCAGCGCCTATATCCGCCCCATTGCCTATCGCGGCTATGGCGGGATTGGCGTGGTCAGCCCCGATTGCCCCATCGACGTGGCTATCGCCGCCTTTCCCTGGGGGGCTTATTTAGGGGAGAACTGTTTGGCCGATGGGATTGATGTATGCATCGCAAGCTGGCAGCGCATGGCCCCCAATACCGTGCCGACGGGCCTGAAGGCGGCGGGTAATTATCTATCAAGCCAATTGATCAGCATGGAAGCCAAATCTCGTGGCTTTGCCGAAGGCATCGGCCTTGGCACCGATGGATTGGTCAGCGAAGGTGCGGGGGAAAATCTCTTTCTCGTCCATCGCGGCAAAATTCTCACCCCCCCGGCTGCGGCCTCGATTTTGGCAGGCATCACCCGCGATACGGTGATCACTTTGGCCAAGGATCTGGGGTTCGAGGTGATCGAACAGCCGATCCCCCGGGAAATGCTCTATATCTGCGACGAGATGTTTTTCACCGGCACCGCCGCCGAAGTCACCCCCATCCGGTCGATTGATCGCTTCAGTGTGGGGACCGGCGAACGCCCGATCACCAAGCAGATCCAGGATGCCTTTTTCGGTTTGTTCAATGGCCAGACCGCAGATCGCTGGGGCTGGCTGGAGCCGATTGAAACCGCCGCCGCCAAGCATCCCGCTACCGCCCTGCACAATTGATCGGGCTTGAGGCACTTGAAATAACCGGAAAGGGCTTTTGATAGAATGTCCCATCGTATCTTGCTTTTACCCGGCGATGGCATCGGCACGGAAGTGCTCGAAGCCGGACGCCATGTGCTTGATCAACTGGCTTTGGCCCGCGGCTTATCGTTCATTTACGAAACCGGGCTGATCGGCGGTGCGGCCATTGACGACATGGGCGAACCCCTGCCCGCCGATGTGCTGGAAGCCGCCCGCCGCGCTGATGCGGTTCTTTTGGGCGCCGTGGGGGGGCCGAAATGGCATGATCTTCCGGGGAACAAGCGTCCGGAAGTGGGGCTTTTGGCGCTGCGCAGTGCTTTGGGGGTTTATGCCAATCTGCGCCCCATCATTGTTCGTCCCGGAGCCGTTGATCGCTCGCCGGTGAAGGCCGAAATCGCAACAGGCACCGACATCTTGTTTGTGCGGGAACTCACTGGCGGCCTTTATTTTGGCGATAAGGGCACCGAAGGCGATAGTGCCTATGATATCTGCCGCTATAGCCGCCACGAGATCGAACGCGTGGTGCGCATGGCGGCCATCGCCGCGCGCAATCGCCGGGGCAAGCTGAGCCTGGTTGATAAAGCCAATGTGATGGAAACGAGCCGCCTGTGGCGCGCCGTGACCCAAGAGATTATCAGCCGCGATTTTCCCGATATCGAGCTAGAAATTCTGCTGGTGGATGCCGCCACCATGCATCTGATGACCCGGCCCCGGGATTTTGATGTGATCGTTACGGAAAATCTGTTTGGCGATATTCTTACTGATGAAGCCAGTGTGCTGACCGGCTCCATCGGGCTCATCCCCTCTGCATCATTGGGGGCGAGCGGTGCCGGGCTTTATGAGCCGGTCCATGGCTCGGCCCCTGATATCGCGGGGCAAGGCAAGGCAAACCCCATCGGCATGATCGAGAGCATCGCGATGATGCTGGATCACAGCCTGGGCCTGCCAAATGAGGCAAAAGCCCTGCGCGCGGCCATTGGGGCTGCCATGGCACAGTGTGTCACCGCCGATCTGGGGGGCACGGCCTCTACCATGGATATGGCACGGGCCATTGCCGATCAACTGGAGAGGGCGCTTGCCCTTGCCTGATGCCTCTTCACCCTTTTCTTCCCAATATCTGTTATATGAAGGGTCCGCTATGACCAGAAACGCAGCCGAAACTGTATCGCGAAAACCAGATGAGGCAAAACCGCAGCCCATCCGCCTTGCCATCGCAGGCCTTGGAACCGTGGGATGCGGCCTGCTGGCGGTTCTGGCCAAAAATGGGGCGCTGATCGCTGATCGCTCCGGCCGGGATTTTCAGGTTATTACGGTTTCGGCGCGCGATAAAAATCGAGAGCGCGAGGCCGATATCAGCGCTTATGAATGGCATGATGATCCGCTTCAACTGGCCGATCCCCAAAAGGTGGATGTGGTGGTGGAACTGATCGGCGGAGCCGAGGGCACGGCCCTTGATTTGGCCCGGGCAGCTTTATCCAAAGGGATTTCACTGGTCACCGCCAATAAGGCGATGATCGCCCATCATGGCGAGGAACTGGCCAGATTAGCCGAGCAATCAGGCGCTGTTTTGCGCTTTGAAGCGGCCGTTGCGGGCGGGATTCCCATCGTCAAAACCGTGAAAGAGGGCCTGGCCGCCAATCGCATCGACCGGATGCACGGCATTTTGAATGGTACTGCCAATTTCATCCTCACTTTGATGGAAGACAGCGGCGCAAGCTTTGACGATGCCCTGAGTCAGGCACAGGCATTAGGCTATGCGGAGGCCGATCCATCCTTTGATATCGATGGCGTGGATACGGCCCATAAAATCTCGATCCTGACCAGCCTTGCGTTTGGCGCCCCACCCTCGATGGATCTGCCCATCGAAGGCATCCGCGCCATCACCGATATCGATATTGCCTATGCCCGCGAATTGGGCTTTCGGATCAAGCTTTTGGGCATTGCCCGCATCACCGATGATGGCAAGCTCGATCAGCGGGTTCATGCCTGCCTAGTGGATGCCAATGAAACCTTATCAAAGGTGGGCGGGGCGGCCAATGCCATCGAAGCCCATGGCGATTTCGTTGGCCCCTGCATGATCGAAGGGCTGGGCGCCGGCGCCGGGCCCACGGCCTCTGCGGTGATGGCCGATCTTATCGAACTGGCCCGAGGCAATCGCAATTCCACCTTTTCACTGCCTGCCTCCAAGCTGAAACCCCTGCCCCTTTTGGAAACAGGGACGCGCCGGGGTGAATTTTATGTGCGGCTGCGGGTGGCTGATAAAGCCGGGGTGATGGCGGAAATCGCTTCGGCGCTCCGCGATGAAGGGGTATCGGTGGAACGCCTGATCCAACGCACCCGGGCATCCGATGATAGCGTGCATCTGATCATGACCACCCATGAAACCACGGAGGCCCGGATGCAGGCCGTGCTCAGCCGTTTTCACAAGATTGATGATGTGCTCGATACGCCTTGTATGCTGCGGATTGAACCGATCTGATGATGGCCTTGTTTTTGCGCGGCTCTGTCTTCAAAATGCCTTCTTTATCCGGCAGATAAGCACAGAAAGCATTTTTGGGGGAACGTTGATGCCAATCTCAGGACTATTCAGAAAAATCGCGGCTTTTTCATTGGTCGCGGCTTTTATCATTATCGGCTCGGCCTCGGTTGCCGATGCCGCATCGAAAAAGAAAATTGATCGCCGTGTGGCCGAAACCATGGCCGAATTTCGTGAAAAATACGATGGCGCCCAATCGCTGCTTGATAAATCCGTTGGCGTTCTGGTGTTTCCCAGCATCAAAAAAGCCGGGATCGGCATTGGCGGGGAATATGGCGAAGGCGCGCTTTTGGTGAATGGCTCTGCGGTGGGCTATTATAGCACCGCCGCCGCATCAATTGGCTTGCAGCTTGGCGGGCAGGTGCGCAGCCAGGTTTTGCTGTTCATGGAAGAAGGGGCGCTCAAAAATTTCCGCAATAGCGATAAATGGGAAGTGGGCGTTGATGGCTCGGTGGCCATTGCCACCATCGGCGCGGGGGGCTCTATTGATACCACCAATCTCGATGCGCCGATCATTGCCTTTATTTTCGGCAATAAGGGGCTGATGTATAATCTCTCCCTTGAAGGCTCGAAAATGTCTGAGATCGAGCGCAACTGATCTGCGCTCGCGCTCGTTTTTCAGGGCTTTAAAGCGGCAGCCGGTATCAGGCGGCTTTCCCAGCTTCCATAAACGGGATTGGGCAAAAGCACATATTGCGGATTGGCCATCACCGCCTGCATGGCCTGTGGATCATCGGCAATCGTCTCGGTCAAAGCGGGGAAATCTTTGATATTATCCCCCACATACATCAGGATTTCATGGGGTTTTGCCCATGATGCCTGATAGTGCTCAAGGGCATCACCGGCTTGCCAATTCCAGCAGGCTTCGGCCTTGCCCTCTATGATCAGGCGACGCCGGCGGTCCTTATCATTGCCATAGCCAAAAGCTTCCCATTCCTGCGGATTGGCATCCTTGCGATCTTGCTGCTCCCGGCCAAGGATACACAGATCGGCACGATCCGCATCAAAGCCCAGTGCGCTGAGATTGGCGCGGCTATGGCTCGTCACATCCTGATCGCGATTGGTGATGATCACCAGCTTGCCCCCGCGCTTGCGGATATGATCAAGGAATGAAAGGGCACCGGGCACGGCGGTGGCCTCTTCGCGTTTCACCCAAGTCCTCCAAGCCACAGGATCGAAATCCTTTGCCCCGGCCTGCAACGCTTCCACCTGATATTGGCTGTTATCAAGGATCGTTTCATCGGCATCGAGCACCACGACCCATGGGCGCTGATCCGCACCCCGCTGGCGGGTGATGGCATCAAGATCGGTTTTGGCCTCTTCATATAAACGGGCGGTGATGATGGCATATTCCGCTGATCGGCGAACCCACATCAGGCCGGGCTGCTGGGCCACCACATCCTTGGGCACCACATCATGCGGCGACAAGGCCGCTTGTTCCTGCGCATTGCTCACACACCCCATCAGCAAAATAGCGGTGATCGCAACTCTCATGGGCTTCATCATTTTATCGGTGCTCCTTTATTGAAAACCGAGCCTTGTTCAAAAGCAGAAGGCGGCCGCAGCCGCCTTCTTATCTTTGGTTATCCGATCATGCGATCAGAAGCTGTAGCGAATGCCAATCTGCAACCGCCAGATTGATGAGTCTACATTGATCTGGTTGTTGGCATTAAACCCGTTCGCTGCTGTATTGCTGTTTCCTGGATTGAAATTGCTGAAAACGAATTGCGATCCATCCGCACTCAGAGCGGCATCAAGAACGGGAACACCTTCAGCAACATCGCCGCGATCAAATGTCCGGAAGACATTGGCACCGCTATCGATAAAGTTCAGGAAGTTTTCGACATCAAAGAACAGCTGAAATTTATGGCCCGCCCACGGTGTTGGCAGATCCTGCTGGAAGCGCAGATCAAGATCCTTGGTCCAATCATCGCGGAAGGCATTGCGCGGTGCAATCTGACCGGCAAATTTATTCAGCCCCGTTTCATCAAGGAAGTTGAAGAAATCATCGAGAGTCCCTTGTGCAGCCAAAATCGAAAGATCAGCACGGGGATCATTCGGACCGGATGGCACATAGAGCAGATTACGTTCTTCATTGTCGCTATCGCCAAACAAAGTGGTTGGCGTGTTGTTATCGAACACAAAGCTGAACGGACGACCACTGCGCGCCTGGAAGAAGACGCTCAGCCGGCTTGTAAGATCGTTGAAGAAATCATGGCTGAAGGTCGCAGCGACAGTGATATTGTGCTTGTTCGCAAATTGCGAGGGACCAAGCTCGGGATCATTGATATTCGTCAGGGCGACTTCTTCAAAGTTTGAGGTCGACTGAGAACTGATCGTTGGGTTCTTCAATTGGGCGTCCGTGAAAGCATAGCCGAAATTGAAGTCGAAAGTAGCGGGGCGATTGAAGAGGGTATAATCCCAGCTATTGTTCAACAGCACTGAGATCGATGTGGTGCCGCCCTCTTTGCCGACGGTATTGGTGAGCAGAATGTCTTGGGCATTATCACCCACGACCCGGCTGCCATTCGGATTCAGCATGAAACATGCCTCTGTGACACCGGAGAACCCGCGACGCGGACCAAGGAAGGAGGCATTACAACCAGCCTGCAAAGGATCAATGCCTTCAAACAGCAAACGGCCATCCGGCGCAAAACCAACCGGCGAACGGGTCAGATCAACGAAATCGGCAGAATTGCGACGGCGGTCATGGATGATGTCGAAATCGACCCGCCAATTATCGAAAATGCCGCCCGCTGCACCGTCGAAATCGGTGAAGTGGGTAAAGCCCCAGCTTCCACGCACAACTGTCGGTAGCTTGAAATTGGGATCAAGCGCATCCACACGCCCGTTGAATGCAGAGGCGACGGCAGCCGACGCATTGACAAGACAGTTCGGGACACCGGTAAAGTTTCCGCTGCCATCAAGCACTTGAAGGTCTGCAACCGTGCAGCCCCCAGGGACAGAGGTTGGAGACAAAGCCGAGATGCCGAGCCCTCCACCGAAATTCGAGAAGGAGTTCGAGAACCACACGCTCGGATCACCACCCGAGAAGATGCCCGCCCCGGCACGGAAGGTGGTTTGACCGTAGAATTCCCATGGGGCTTCATAGGTGATCCCAAAACGGGGAAGCAGCACATCCAGGCCATCAAAGGAATTTGTGTTGTCAAATCCATAGCGTGCAAAGAAATCGGCATTTCTTGGAGGTTCGTCAGATGAGACATAGAAATCATAACGAAGCCCAAGCAGGAAGGTCAGATCATCTGTGGCTTTCCATTCATCCTGCAAATAGATCGAATGGATCGAACGTGAGAATTTTGCCGCAGCGTCATTGATATCGCCCGAGAATGACCCGTTGAAATTGATGCTGGATGCATTGCCAGCCTGCAAATCGGCAATCGAATCAAAATTGATAGTGCCGGTTGCGTTGACAGCGAAAAGATTGAACGCATCAAGCTGATCAAGCTCATAGCCAGCGGTGATCAAATGATTTCCGGTCAGATATTCGGCTTTGAAGCGGATCTGATCGATCTGGGTATCAAGGGCATTGGCCGAACGGAACTGGCCCGGACCAGCGAGCAATATGCCCCCCGGAGTCCCTACGAAAATACGCGGAATGGGATTACCATCCTGCGCTTCACCGCCGCCCAGCGGATTTTGTCCATCTTCATTATCGGTTCGAGATACCCACAATTCTGTGCTGAGCTTATCCGACCATGTCGAGAATAATCGCACCGAATAGGATTCGACCTCACTGCCCTGCTCATTGAAATTACCCCTGAAGGCAAAATCATTGCTAAAGCCGAAGTCGTCGGCAACTTCGAATGTTTCACGAAGGCGCGAATAGGTCGCCGCAACCCGGTGATTGTCATTGATGAACCAATCGAGGCGGCCAAGAATGCGGCGGTTATCCCGCGCGAGGCCTCGAGCGATCCCTAAAGTATCAATCCCGAACTGATTTTCAAGAATGCCTTGTACCTGCTCGACCTGAGCAACGGTTGGTCCTTCTTCCGAAGCAAAACCGCCGCCAATGGGACCACGATTTTGAATGCCGGAATCATCCGCCTCTTCATAGGCAACATAGAAAAACAGCTTGTCTTTGATAATCGGGCCACCAAGCTCGGCACCCCAGTTTTTATCGGTGAAGGGATCGGTGACCGCCTCATTGCCGTTGATTTTCGTGCCGGTCAGATCATCATTATTGAAAACGAAAAAGCCCGAACCATGAAATTCATTGGTCCCGGATTTCGTGACGATATTGATATTACAACCGGTGAATTGCCCATAAGTCACATCAAAAGGCGCGAATTCTACCGAAGTTTCCCGCACGGCATCAAAAGGAATGGGCATATTATTGCGGCTGGGCAAGCCGGACGCATTCAAGCCAAAGGCATCGGCAGCGCGCACACCATCGATGGTTACACTATTGCCTCGGTTATTCCCGCCCAGACAGGAAATCGCGTCGCTATTGCCTTCATTGATGCTGACGCGGGGATCAATCCGGATAATATCGCGAAAATCGCGGCTGATCGACGGAAAGGATTCCAGCGTTTCAAGACCAAAGGAGCGACCCGGACCAATCGCCAACTGGTTCATCACAATGGGTGCTGCGGTGATGACGATTTCTTCCAACTCACCTGTCGTGAGGGAAATCGACAGATCAGACATCTGCGAAATATTGAGAAAGAGCCCTTCAATGCGCTCGGCACGATAACCGCTGGCTTGAACTGTCACCGTGTAGGGGCCGCCGGTTTCCAGACCGCTGGCAGCAAAGCGACCCTGATTCGTCGTTTGCGATGTGATCGTTCTGCCCGTACGACTATCGGTGATGCTGATCGCCGCATTCACCAAAGGCTGACCCGATGGATCGGTGACAACACCCCGAACGCCTGATGTCGTTTGCTGTGCTTCAACCTGCTGGGCCACCAGCATGGCGGGCATAGAGGCGGATAGCAAAAGCAATGCTTTCGCAGCCCCCAGATAATTTTGTCTAAACCTCTTCATCGTGTCATTCCCTCCTGCTTTACATATTTTATGGGCAGTTAATCGAACGCAGCCTTTGCCCTTGGCTTCGACGGACCATGCACAGATGCTTTTGCAATTCTATGACAAAGCCCACAAGTTTTATGATCAGCCTTTTATTTTTATAACCGTTTGGTCAAGTTATCTTGCAAAGTCGCGTGCTTACAACGCTTTTTTCGGACTTCGCCAAGGACCAAAAAACAATTTTATGCGTGTTGTTTCATCTGATAGCCGCGCGAGGACGCTCTGTGTCTCGCGAGAACCTTGAAAATTTTCTATGAGAAAACATAAGCTTGTCATTTCAATCGCCTCTTTATTGGCAACAGACTGTGCGCGCAACATGTTGCAACGCAACAAATATTTTGAGTGTCTGATCAAGGATGTTCTGAAAAGTTTAAAACGATGTGTTGTAAAATTCACACAGATGCGCGCGCGCAGAGTCTATAATCTGAAAAGGATGAGGCTGGGATCAAACAGGCCTGCCCATTCGCTGAAAAAAGGGAGGAAGACCAGTGAAATTCTCGATTGATCACCTATTGGCAATCACTTGCCTCATGATAATGGGCATGATCCCGCATCAACTCAGGGCAGAAGATGGCTTATCAGTCCTTGCGCCCTTACCTGCTGAAAGCAGCGCCATCAGTCGAATCGCTTTTGGCTCCTGTGCCGATGAAACCCGCCCGCAGCCCTTTTGGAACACCATTGCCGCACAAAATCCCGATCTGTTTCTGTTCACGGGCGATAATGTTTATGCCGACCAATATAAAGGTGAATGGATCAAGGAACCGGCTTTGGAACCCATCAGCCACGCCTATGCGCTTTTGGGCGGCATCCCCGAATTCAAGGATTTTCGCCGGTCTGTGCCCATTTTAGCGGGCTGGGATGATCATGATTATGGCGTGAATGATGCCGGTGCCGAATTTCCCTTAAAAGAAGGCTCCAAAAATATCATGCTCGATTTCTTTGGGGTGCCTGATGATGCGCCGGTGCGCCAGCGTGATGGGCTTTATCATGCCCGCATCATGGGGCCGGTGGGGCAAAGGGTTCAGATCATTTTTCTCGATACACGCTGGTTCAGATCCGATCTGCGGCCCACCGATGAACATGGTGCGGTTGGGAAAGAACGCTATCTGCCCGATCCCGATCCCGCCAAAACCATGCTGGGAGAAGCGCAATGGACATGGCTGGAACAGCAACTCCAAAAGCCTGCCGATCTCCGGATCTTGGTATCGTCCATTCAGGTGCTGGCCGATGGCCATGGTTGGGAAGGCTGGCACAGCCTGCCTCTTGAGCGGCAAAGGCTTTATGATCTGATCAATGAAAGCGGCGTTTCATCCTTGCTCCTTATTTCGGGCGATCGCCATGTGGGCGGGCTTTATCGGCGCGATGATATTGCCGCTTTTCCGCTTTATGAAATCACCTCAAGCTCGCTTAATCTCAGCTTTGCCAAAGGCCCGGTTACCGAAACCGGTCCGCATCAGATGGGGCAGCTTTATGGGCCGGAAAATTTTGGGATGATCGAGGTGGATTGGGATCGGCGCATTCTCAGCTTTGATTTGCGCGATATGGCTGGTGATCCCGTGCGGGGCATGACCATTGCTCTCGATGATCTGGCACCTTGATGAGCAGCACTTTTGGCCCCTGATCTTTTCTGAACTGCCCGCATCGGCTTGCGATTAAGATTTACAACCTTTGCAAGCCGGTGCCGCGCAAAACCAACTGCACCAGATCTTCAGTGGCCTCGATAAAAGCGCGATCGCTCATCCGGGGTTCAAGAGTATCTGGGGATAGCTTTGAAATCTGCCAATCATGGGTGGCATGATAATGCGTACTCGCCCAGATCATATGGAACAAAATAGCCGGATCGAGCAAGGGCATCTTTGCCGTGCTGATCCAGCGTTCGATCTTTTGGCAATGATCGGCCAGCCACGCCTTTAAAGGCTCCATCACATCATCGGGCAAATCCTGCCCCCGCGATGCGACCGCCATCGCCCACACCCGCAGAGCATCCGGCCGGTTGCGGGCCAATTCCATATGGCTGACCACAAAATCGCGCAGGGCTTCTGCCGGTTCAGGATTGCGATCAAAAGCCGCACAAGCCGCCATGACCGCATCAAAAACCCCGGCCATCACCCGCTGATAAAGGCGCTTTTTATTGACAAAATAATAATGCACATTGGCTTTCGGCACGCCTGCCGCTTCGGCGATGCCATCCATGGTCGCCCCACGATATCCATATTGTGCAAAGATCTTTTCCGCCGCCTGCAAAATCTGCGCTTCATTGGCACGGCGGATCTGCTCTTTTGGATTTCGAAGCGGCACAATCCCAAACCCTTGTCCCTGAAAATTAAATGAGTGCCCGGGATCATCCCGATCCGGATTGAGGATCATTGAGCACTCATGAAACCAGAGATAAGCATCCGGTGTTACAGCTATATTTCATTGATATGACAGCTTGGCTATAAGCCTGCTTTCATCAATCACGATCAAAAACCTGCATAAAAAACCCTCATAAAAAACCCGGCCCCTTTTGATGGGAGGCCGGGTATTTGCAAAGCTGCACAGAAGGGAGATCGGATCAGAAACGCTTGTTGAATTTCAGCCCGAATTCGCTGCGATCATTGTTCAAGATCACTTCGGTAAAGCCGGAAAAGGCCTGATCAAGACGGCCAACATCATATTTTTCGTTCCAGACATTATCGCCATAAAGGGTTGCCGACCAGTTATTAGCCAGATTTTCATAGCGGATCGAGAAATTGAGCAGATCACGGGCATCGAGCTTGTTAAACTCATTATTGACCGATTGCCCAAACATGGAACTGCGATAAGAATAATCAGCCCGCATGGTGATCATATCGCCATTCGGCAAAATGAACTGATATTGCGGGCCCACATTCACCGTCCAATCAGGGGTCAGCGCCGGGGTATCACCCACGGCGACGCCTTCTGTGCCCGGTTCAACACGCTTGATCTCACTATCCAGATAACCAACCGAGGTATTGAGGGAAAAACCACCAAACTGGAAGGTATTTTCAATCTCAAATCCCAAAGCTTCCGATTTCCCGGCATTGGCGGTGATGGTCACAAAACCAGCTTCCGAAGGGCTGGAGAATGGCAAGGCCAGATCGGTATATTCGGTAAAGAAGAAGGCCACTGAGGATTGCATGAATTGGAAGGGACGGCCCTTGAAACCCAGCTCATGATTGCGGGCAATTGTGGGGTCGAAATTAACGAAGGTATTTGGCCCGCCAAAAGGACGCGGTGGGAAACCGCCGCTTTGATAGCCTTTGGATTCAGCATAATACACATTCAGATTTTCGGTCAGATCATAGGTAAGGGACGCATTCCACGTGATCTCGTTCCAATCTTCAGACCGGAACACCCGCTGTGCAGAACCCGGTGTGCCATCGCCATTCCCATCTGGCGCGGGCAAGAACCACGGAAAATTGGTGAACAGCGCATCGGCGCTCTTTTTATCATAGCTATAGCGCAGCCCGCCCGAAAGCTTCAGGCGATCAGTAACCTGATAGCCCACATGGGCAAAAGCCGCATAGCTGTTGGTTGTTTGATTGATATCAAAGGTATCGCCCGGCGTGATGAAGGTATTGGGGCCGGAAAAGGTATCGCCTTCTTCGCGGAAATAATAAAGGGCGCTGACAAAATCAAAACGACCGATTTCCCCATTCAACTGTGCTTCGATAGAAACCTGATCCGCTTCCCCTGTTTCCGGGAAAGATTGAAAATCCTGAAAGGCTGCATCATCATCAAGGCCACCCGTATAGGATGAATGGCGAAAGCTCGCCAGAACCTTGGTGCTCAGAAAATCATTGATGATATAATTTGCGGTGAGCGAAGTCCCGAATCCAGAATTGGATTGATTGAGCAGATTGCCCTCGGCGGAATTGGTATCATCGGGATCAGCCGCAATATCGCTGGCTTTCAAAGGGCCGCCGGGCAGATCAACCGCCGGGCCAGTGGGATCGGTGAAAAAGCCCAAACCGGTTTCCGCAAATACGCCGGGCTGATCAAGGCCGGGAATGATTTCTGCGGTCATGGGCGATTGGCCATTTTCGCCTTCCACCATATCAGCCGACCATAAAAGCGAGAAGCGATCATTCACCTGCCAATCAAGAGCGACGCGGCCCGAAGCCTGGAACAATTCGCCCACCTGCCGGGTTGGTTCAACGATATTCAAAGCCTTACCAAATCCATCGCGACGGGTGATGTTGCCTGAAGCCGACATGGCCAGATTATCGGCCAGCTTGAAATTGCCATAGAAATTCGCTGCCACGCGGGCCCGTGTGCCGCCCTGCAGGCCAAATTCGAAATGATCCTCATCCCCCGGCTTTTGAGTGATGATATTGACCGCGCCGCCCAGGGTATTGCGGCCATAAAGGGTACCTTGGGGGCCGCGCAGCACTTCGATGCGTTCGATATTCACCAGATCGAGATTGGCCCCCATCTGCCGCCCCAGATAAACCCCATCCACATAAACCCCAACGCCGGGATCGGTGGTGATGATATGATCCTGCAAGCCGATGCCGCGAATGAAAATGGCGGCGTGAGCAGGATTGCCAACCCCAAAGCGGGTGACATTCAGATTGGGCACGGCCCGATCAATATCCGCCAAACTATCGATGCCGCGCATCTGAAGGTTTTCACCAGACAGCGCCGTGATCGCCATGGGGGTGGAATAAACACCTTCCGAACGCCGCTGTGCCGTCACCACGATTTCTTCCAAAGAGAAAATCTTGGGACCATCGGCATTATCCGCATTTTGCACTGCATTTTGCGCCATGGCCGATGATCCACCAAATAGCGCCGATAAAGCGACGGATGCCAGCAATGCCTTGCGAGCCGGCGATCCTTTTTGCCGCGCTATGGGGCCGTGATCGCCTGTGTTTAAATAGGTTTTCATGTGATCTCCTCCCTTGATGATGATAGCGCGGCAATGAAAATCCGGTTTCAAAGGTCTGGCATGATGAAATCAGAAGCGCATAACCGCAACATTCAGACACATCTTTTGTCCTAACCGCTCACGAAAGCTTTATCAATATTTTATCAACAGGATAAAGTTTGATCGAAATAATTTTTCAAACATGTTGCATTTATGCTTCATATTGAAATTTTATTGACCAATCAGTTTATGACATTATTGTCATATTCTGATCAATCGGACAAAATTTTCTTGATCAATGCGCCCACATATCTGATGCTTGATAAAGGAACGGGCACAGGCTTGGATAAGGGGCTGAACCAAACAGCTTGGGGCACGCATAAAGGAGCTAGAATCGCCATGCGCAAAAAACAGCTATCGCCCACCCACGAGCGGGATATGGATATCGAACGCGCCTTCAGCGATCTGCATCCCCCGCTCGATGCGGGTGCAGCCTTTATCGAAGCCAGCCGCTGCCTTTATTGCTATGATGCGCCCTGCATCAATGCCTGCCCCACGGCTATCGACATCCCCACCTTCATCCATCAGATTCGCACCGATAATCTGGATGGATCGGCCCGAACCATTCTGGATGCCAATATCATGGGCGGCACCTGCGCCCGCGCCTGCCCCACCGAAATTCTGTGCGAAGGGGCCTGCGTGCTGAACAAAGGCGATGAAAAACCCATCCGCATTGGCGCTTTGCAAAGGCGCAGTGTGGATCATCTGATGGATAAGGTCGCCAAAAACGGCATCCACCCCTTTGAGCGCGCGCCCCAAAGCGGCCGCAAGCTGGCGGTGATCGGGGCAGGCCCTGCGGGATTATCCTTTGCCCATCGCGCTGCCATGCTGGGCCATGATATTACGGTTTATGAAGCCCGCCCGAAGCCCGGCGGGCTGAATGAATATGGCCTTGCCGCCTATAAAATGGTTGATGATTTCGCCCAAAAAGAAATTGATTTCCTGCTCGGCATCGGTGGCATCGGCATCAAATATGGGAAAAAACTGGGGGAAGATTTCAGCCTGTCCGATCTCAAAAAACAATATGACGGGATCTTTATCGGCATCGGATTGGGCGGCTCGGGCACTTTGGGCATTCCCGGTGAAGATCTGGATGGGGTGGAGCCCGCCCTCAGTTTCATTGAACAATTGCGACAGGCCAAGCAGAAATCCCGCATCAAATGCGGGCGCGATGTGGTGGTGATCGGCGGCGGCAATACCGCCATCGATGCCGCCATCCAATCCAAAAAACTGGGGGCTGAAACGGTGACGCTGGTTTATCGCCGGGGCGAAGACAGCATGAGCGCGACCGCCTGGGAGCGCAATCTGGCCCGGCTCAATGATGTTCAGATCCGCACATGGGCCCGCCCCAGTTCAATCGGCGGCGATCAGAAAGCCGATCATATCATGTTCGAACGAACGAAAATCATCGATGGCCGGCTACAAGGCACAGGTGAAACATTCCGCCTCGCTGCCGATTTGATTCTGAAGGCCATTGGCCAGAAAATGCTGCCTTTGGGGCTTGGTGATCTTCAGATCAAAAATGGCCGGATCGTCGTTGACGAACAGTTTCAAACATCGATGCCCGGCATTTATGCCGGCGGCGATTGCATCCAATCCGGTGATGATCTGACGGTGCAGGCGGTGCAGGATGGCAAGCTGGCGGCCCTGGCAATCGATCAGGCTTTAACAGGGAATGATGCGCAGCCCCCGGTGGCGGCCCATTCCGGCAAAGGGGGTGCATGATGGCGGATCTTTCTTGTCGTATCGCGGGAATTGACAGCATCAATCCCTTTTGGCTGGCATCGGCCCCACCCACCGATAAAAAATATAATGTGGTGCGCGCCTTTCAAAAAGGCTGGGGCGGCGTGGTGTGGAAAACCCTGGGCGTCGATCCGCCGGTGGTCAATGTTACCAGCCGCTATGGCCTGCACAAGGATTTCAAGGGGGCCACCATCGGGATCAATAATATCGAATTGATTTCTGATCGGCCGCTGGATGTCAATCTGCGGGAAATCGAGGAATGCCGCAGGGAATGGCCGGATCGGGTGATCATCGGCTCGATGATGGCTGAAATGGATGAACAGGCATGGAAAGAGCTGGCCATCCGGATCGCCAATTCCGGCGTGCATGGGATCGAGCTCAATCTGGGCTGCCCCCATGGCATGTGCGAGCGGGGCATGGGATCGGCCATTGGGCAGGTGCCCGAAATGGTCGAAAAAACCACCCGCTGGGTGCGCGAAGTGGTAAATATTCCCGTTTTCACCAAGCTCACCCCCAATATCACCGATATTCTGGTCCCCGCCGAGGCGGCCCTTGCGGGCGGTGCCCATGCCGTATCGCTGATCAACACGGTGAATTCCATCGTCTCGGTCGATCTCGATGCCATGGCCCCCGATCCGATGATCGATGGCAAAGGCACCCATGGCGGCTATTGCGGCTCGGCGGTGAAGCCCATCGCCCTCAATATGGTAGCGGAAATTGCCCGCAATGCAGCGACCCGCGATCTGGAAATTTCGGCGATTGGCGGAATCAACACATGGCGCGATGCTGCTGAATTCATCGCCCTTGGGGCATCGGGGGTGCAAGTGTGTACCGCTGCCATGCTCTATGGCTTTCGCATCGTGGAAGACATGATCGCCGGTTTATCGGCTTTCATGGATGAAAAGGGCTATAAAACGCTCGATGATTTTCGTGGCCGGGCGGTGGCCAATACGGTTGATTGGAACGAACTGAATATGAATTTCGATCTGAAGGCACGGATCAATGAAGAAAGCTGCATCGAATGTGGGCGCTGCCATATCGCTTGCGAGGATACATCGCATCAGGCCATTCGGATTGAAGCGAAAGACGATGGCGGGCGCCGTTTCGTGGTGATCGATGATGACTGTGTGGGCTGCAATCTGTGTATGCATGTGTGCCCGGTGGATCAGTGCATCGAGATGGAACCGGTGGCCAATGGCCTGCCGCATCTGACCTGGCCCGAGCATCCGAAAAATCCGGCCCATAAAGCCGCTGCGGAGTGAATGAAATGAGCGAACGCGCCAATTCCCCGGCCAATAACTCCCTTGATGCCTATTGGATGCCCTTTACCGCCAATCGCCAGTTCAAGGCCAATCCGCGCATCTTTGTGGGGGCCGATGGCATGTATTTCAAAACCAGCGATGGCCGCGATGTTCTGGATGGCATTGCCGGTTTATGGTGCTGCAATGCCGGGCACAAGCGCCCGCGCATCATCGAAGCGGTGAAAAAACAGGTCGAAGAGCTGGATTATTCTCCGGCGTTCCAGATGGGCCATTATAAGGCTTTTGAATTGGCTGATCGGCTGGCGCGGCTGATGCCCGGCGATCTTGACCATGTGTTTTTCACCAATTCCGGTTCGGAATCCGTGGAAACAGCGCTGAAAATCGCCCTTGCTTATCACCGCACCCGAGGCGAAGGCCATCGCACCCGCTTGATTGGCCGGGAAAAGGGCTATCATGGGGTGAATTTCGGCGGCATGTCGGTGGGGGGGATGCCCGCCAATCGCAAGATGTTCGGATCTTTGGTGGCCGGTGTCGATCATCTGCGCCATACCCATTATGTGCCGGGCAATGCCTATAGCCGCGGCCAGCCCGACCATGGGGTTGAATTGGCCGATGATCTGGAACGCCTGTGCGCGCTGCATGATCCCTCCACCATCGCGGCGGTGATCGTGGAACCCATCGCCGGATCGGCGGGGGTGATCATGCCGCCCAAAGGCTATCTGGAACGCCTGCGCGAGATTTGCACAAAGCACGGCATTCTGCTGATTTTCGATGAGGTGATCACCGGTTTCGGACGGCTGGGCGCGCCCTTTGCCGTGGATTATTTCGGGGTGGAACCCGATCTGGTGACCACCGCCAAAGGGCTGACCAATGGCGTGGTGCCGATGGGGGCGGTTTTTGCCAGCAAGCAGATTTACAACACCTTCATGACCGGCCCCGAGAACATGATCGAGCTGTTTCACGGCTATACCTATTCCGCCAATCCCATGGCCTGCGCCACCGCCCTTGCCACCCTTGATACCTATGAGGAAGAGGGCCTGTTCACACGGGGCGCAGAGTTGGGCGATTATTGGGCCGATGCTGTCCATTCCCTTAAAGGCGCGCCCTATGTGACCGATCTGCGCAATATGGGGCTGATCGCGGCGATCGAGCTTGAAGGCATCAAGGATGCCCCCACCAAGCGCGCCTTCAATGCCTTTTTGAAAGCCTATGATAAAGGGCTTTTGATCCGTACCACGGGGGATATCATCGCCCTGTCGCCGCCCCTGATCATTGAAAAATCGCAGATCGATTTCGCTTTCGATACCCTGCGCACAGTTCTGAAAGAGATTGAATGACCGATACGCACACGCTCATCCCCCATCTGATCGATGGTGCGCCCTATGGGGCGAAAAACCCGCGCACCCAAGGCGTGACCAATCCCGCAACGGGCGAGATCGCACGCCATGTGGCCATGGGCACGGCGGATGATATTGATCTGGCGGTGAAGGCAGCGCAAAAAGCCTTTATCGGCTGGTCGGATACCCCGCCATCGCGCCGGGCGCAGGTGCTGTTTGCCTTGCGCGATGGCATGATGAAGCGCCGCGACGATATCGCCCGCACCATCAGCCTTGAACATGGCAAAACCCATGATGATGCGCTGGGCGAAGTCGCCCGCGCTCTGGAGGTGGTGGAATTTGCCTGCGGGATTCCGCATCTTTTGAAGGGCGATTTCAGCCGTCATGTCGCCCGCGATCTGGATGCCAGCTCGGAACGCCAGCCCCTGGGCGTGGTGGCCGGGATCACCCCGTTCAATTTCCCCGCCATGGTGCCCTTGTGGATGATCCCCATGGCGCTCGCCTGCGGCAACAGCTTTATCCTGAAGCCATCGGAACGCGATCCTTCCAGCGCCAATCTGATCCACGAATTGCTCGAAGATGCCGGTTTGCCACCGGGGGTTTTCAATGTGGTGCATGGCGATAAAGAAGCGGTGGATGCGATCCTTGATCATCCCGGCATTTCGGCCATCAGCTTTGTGGGCTCCACCCCCATCGCCCATTATATCTATAGCCGTGGCTGCGCCAATGGAAAGCGGGTGCAGGCTTTGGGCGGGGCGAAAAATCATATGGTCATCATGCCCGATGCCGATCTCGATCAGGCCGCCGATGCCCTGATGGGGGCCGGTTTTGGCTCGGCGGGGGAACGCTGCATGGCGATTTCGGTGGCCGTGCCGGTGGGCCGGGAAACCGCCGATCGCCTGGTGGAAAAGCTGGCCCCCCGGGTTGAGGCGCTGAAAATCGGCCCCAGCACCGACAAGGATGCGGAGATGGGGCCGCTGATCACCAAAGCCCATCGCGACAAGGTGGCCGACCTGATCGGGAAAGGCGCTGCAGAAGGGGCGAAACTGGTGGTGGATGGCCGGGGCTTCAGCCTGCAGGGCTATGAAGGCGGCTTCTGGCTGGGTGGCACATTGATGGATCATGTGACCCCGCAGATGACCGTTTATCGCGAAGAAATTTTCGGCCCGGTGCTGAGCGTGGTGCGCACGGATCATTATGATCAGGCCGTGGCGATGATCAATGCCCATCAATATGGCAATGGCACCGCGATTTTTACCCGTGATGGCGATGCCGCCCGCGATTTTGCCCGCCGTATCGAGGTGGGCATGGTGGGGGTGAATGTGCCCATCCCGGTGCCGGTGGGCTATCACAGCTTTGGCGGCTGGAAACAATCGATCTTTGGCGCCCATGGCATTTATGGCCCGGAAGCGATCCATTTCTATACCCGGCTCAAAACGATTTCGGCGCGCTGGCCCACGGGCATTCGGGCGGGTGCCGAATTCACCTTTCCCAGCAATGGCTGATCATTCATCTCATTAAAGGAGCAGGCTTCATGACCATAGTGCGCGGCGGATTGATCCAGATGGGGCTGAAAGCCTCGACCGATAAAGACCCCGAAACCATTCGCAAAGCCATGATCGAAGCGCATATCCCGCTGATCGAGGAAGCGGGCGAAAAGGGCGTGCAGGTTTTGTGCTTTCAGGAGGTGTTCACCCAGCCCTATTTCTGCCCGAGCCAGGACAGCAAATGGTATGATGCCGCCGAAGCCATCCCCGATGGCCCCACCACGAAGCTGATGCAGGATTATGCCAAAAAATATCAGATGGTGATCGTGGTCCCGATCTATGAAGCCGATGATGTGACCGGCGTTTATTACAATACCGCCGCCGTGATCGATGCCGATGGCAGCTATCTGGGCAAATATCGCAAGACCCATATTCCGCAGGTGCAGGGCTTTTGGGAAAAATTCTTCTTCAAGCCCGGCGCATCGGATTGGCCGGTCTTCCAGACCCGCTATTGCAAGCTGGGCGTTTATATCTGCTATGATCGCCATTTTCCCGAAGGCTGGCGGGCTCTGGCGCTCAATGGGGCGGAATATATCGTCAATCCTTCCGCCACCGTGGCCGGATTGTCGGAATATCTGTGGAAGCTGGAACAGCCCGCATCCGCCGCCGCCAATGGCTGCTATATCGGGGCGATCAATCGCGTGGGCACGGAAGCGCCCTGGAATATCGGGGAATTTTACGGCCAAAGCTATTTCGTCAATCCGCGCGGGCAGATCGAAGCCATCGCCAGCCGCGACAAGGATGAACTGATCATCCACGATATGGATATGGACAAGGTGAAAGAGGTGCGCAATCTGTGGCAGTTCTTCCGTGACCGCCGCCCGGAAACCTATTATCCCTTGGTCGCTGAAGAATGAAAACTGACCTTTGAAGAAAACCGGGGGCATGACGCATGCATGATACATCAAAGGCGCCGCATCCACAGGATGGGAGACAATCCGGTGATGCCGCCCATGGTCATGATCAGGCCCATGATCGGGCTTTGTGGAATGCCGATCTTGCCCCCACGCCCCTGTCTGAACGCACTTGGGATTGGAAAGCCTTTGCCTCTTTATGGGTGGCGATGGTGGTGTGCGTGCCGGCCTATCTTTTGTCGGGCAGTCTGGTCAGCGAAGGAATGAACTGGTGGCAGGCGGTTCTCACCGTCTTTCTGGGCAATCTGATCGTTTTGATCCCCATGATGCTGGTGGGACATGCCGGGGCGAAACATGGTGTGCCCTTCCCGGTTTTGCTGCGCTCATCTTTTGGCACCGTGGGGGCGCGGCTCCCTGCCTTGCTGCGCGGCCTTGTGGCCTGCGGCTGGTTCGGGATCAATACATGGGTGGGCGGATCGGCAATTTATGTCATTCTCAATACCCTGAGCGGTCAGGCGCTGGCGGGAAGGCCATTGCCCTTTTTGGGGATCGATCTGGCGCAAAGTCTGTCATTTCTCGCCTTCTGGGCCTTGCATGTATGGTTTGTTCGCCATGGCACGGAATCGATCCGCTGGCTTGAAATGCTGGCCGCGCCTTTTCTGATCCTCACCTCTTTTTCCTTATTGATCTGGGCATGGGTCGAGGTGGGCAGCCTTGGGGCCATGCTATCCAATAACTCGCAATTTGCCCCCGGCGGCGCGCGTGAAGGGCAATTCTGGCCGGTCTTTTTTGCCAGCCTCACGGCGATGGTGGGCTTCTGGTCAACCATGGCCCTCAATATCCCCGATTTCACCCGTTTTGCTAAAAGCCAGCGCCATCAGATCATCGGTCAGGCCCTGGGCCTGCCCATTCCCATGGCCCTGTTTGCCTTTATTTCAGTGGCGGTCACCTCAGCCACTCTGGTGATTTATGGCGAAGCCATCTGGGACCCGGTGAAGCTGGCGGCGCGCATGGGCGGCTTCGGGGTCGTGGTGGCGCTGGGGGCGCTGGTGATCGCCACGCTGACCACCAATCTCGCCGCCAATGTGGTGGCGCCGGCCTATGGCTTTTCCAATCTGGCGCCGGGGCGAATTTCCTTTCGGATGGGGGGCTATATCACCGCCGGCATCGGAATTGCCATGTTCCCATGGAAGCTGATGGAAAGCGCGGGCACCTATCTGTTTACCTGGCTGGTGGGCTATTCGGCCCTGCTCGGCCCCATTGTTGGCATCTTGATCGTTGATTATTTCCTGATCCGCCGCACCGAGCTGGTCGTGGATGATCTCTTTTCAAATGATGGCCGCTATAGCCGCAAGGGCGGCTGGAACAAGATTGCCCTTTTGGCCCTTATTCTGGGTGCCCTGCCCTCTTTGCCCGGTTTTCTGCATGCCACCCGCATCCTTGGCTCTGTCCCCCCGATTTTTGACAGCATCTACAGCTATGCCTGGTTTGTGGGTGTGGGCGTTGCGGGGGGCGTTTACTGGATATTTTCGCGAAAAAACAAAGGAGAAGCATCATGTCGGTCCTGATCAAAGGTGGAACCATCGTCACCGCCGAACACAGCACCAAGGCCGATATTTATTGCGAAGACGGGGTGATCAAGGCCGTTGGCCAAAATATCGAAGCACCATCGGGGGCCACCATCATCGATGCAGGCGGCCACTATGTGATGCCCGGCGGGATTGATCCCCACACCCATATGCAGCTTCCTTTCATGGGCACTGTGGCCTCCGAAGATTTTTACACCGGCACCGCCGCAGGGCTTGCGGGCGGCACCACAATGATCATCGATTTCGTGATCCCCAATCCGCAGCAATCCCTGATGGAAGCCTATCGGCAATGGCGCGGCTGGGCGGAAAAAGCCTGTGCCGATTACAGCTTCCATGTTGCCGTTACCTGGTGGGATGAAAGCGTTTCTCGGGATATGGGCCAATTGGTGGAGCAGGAAGGGATCAACAGCTTCAAGCATTTCATGGCCTATAAAAATGCCATCATGGCCACCGATGATATTTTATATCCAAGCTTTTCCCGCGCTTTGGAACTGGGGGCCATCACCACGGTTCACGCCGAAAACGGTGAAATGGTTTATCAGCTGCAACAAAAGCTGCTGGCCATGGGTATCACCGGGCCGGAAGGGCATCCCCTCTCCCGCCCGCCCGAGGTGGAGGGCGAAGCGGCAGCCCGGGCCATTCGCTTTGCCAAGGTGGTGGGGGTGCCGCTTTATGTGGTGCATGTCTCGGCCTCTGATGCTTTGGAAGAAATCAGCCGGGCGCGGGCTGCGGGCCAACGGGTTTATGGCGAGGTGCTGGCCGGGCATCTTATGATCGATGATAGTGTATACCGGCTGAAGGATTGGGACAGCGCCGCCGCCCATGTGATGAGCCCGCCTTTCCGCAGCAAAGAGCATCAAGATGCCCTGTGGCGCGGCCTGCAATCGGGCAATCTGCAAACCACCGCCACCGATCATTGCTGTTTTTGCGCCGACCAGAAAGCCATGGGCCGGGATGATTTCTCGAAAATCCCCAATGGCACGGCCGGGATCGAAGATCGCATGGCCGTTTTATGGACCCATGGCGTGAACAAGGGTCGGCTGACGATGGAGGAATTTGTCGCCGTGACCTCGACCAATGCGGCGAAAATCTTCAATATTTATCCGCGCAAGGGCAGCCTGAAGGTGGGGGCCGATGCCGATATCGTGGTATGGGACCCCGAAGCCACAAAAACCATTTCCGCCAAAACCCATCATCAGAATATCGATTATAATATCTTCGAGGGGATGGCGGTGAAGGGTCTTCCATCCCACACCATTGCCAATGGCAAGCTGGTGTGGAGCGAAGGCGAATTGCGCACCGAAAAAGGCGCTGGCCGCTATATCAAGCGCCCGTCTCATGCGTCGGTTTTCAAAGCCCTTGATAAGGCATCGGCGCTCGCTACTCCCACCGCTGTCAAGCGCTGAGCCATAACACAAAGAAAAGGTTTGAACATGACCAAAGAAAATGCCTTGTGGACAGCCGCCAAAGCCGCCCGCCATCATGCCCACGCCCCCTATTCCAACTATCATGTGGGGGCGGCTGTTTTAGATGAGGGCGGCGATATTCATGCCGGCTGCAATGTTGAAAATGCCGCCTATCCCGAAGGCATCTGCGCCGAGGCCAATGCCATTGGTTCGATGATCACAGCAGGGCGGAAACAGATCAAAACCATCGCCATCGTGGGCGGCCATGCGGGCGACAGCCTCGAAGATTGCACGCCCTGCGGCGGCTGTCGGCAAAAAATTCTGGAATTTGCCGATGCCGAAACCCAAATCCTGCTGGAAGGGGCCGGGGGCAAAATCAGCCGCTATAAGATGGCCGATCTTTTGCCCTTCTCTTTCAGATTTTAGGAACAGCCTTCAGCTTCTAGGGGTGGCCATCCGCATCCATGCCACCCTCATTGGCGGATGAGGGCTCAGCCGCACGATTTTGCGGCTCATCCGCCCCCGGCAGCCGGAAAAGCTGGCCGGGATAAATCAGATCCGGATCGATGATCTGCTCGGAATTTTCCTGAAAGATCATCGTAAAGCGGGTGCCCCGGCCATAAAGCTTGCGGGCAATGGTCCATAAGGTATTGCCCGGCTGAACCACGACCCGCGATTGCGCCTGAGATGGATCAAGGGCCATGCCCGCTTTGAAGGGCTGTTCCACCCGCAATTGCACTTCGCCTTCGGTCAGCACCTGATCCACCCGGATCACATGATCGCCATCGGAAATAGGCTGGGTTTGGCTTGCCATCCACCGCCCCTCATCACCGGCGCGCACTTCTTCGATCAATTCATTATCGATATAAACCCGCACGGTGCTGCGCGGCAGTGCCCGGCCCGACAGGATCGTTTGCCCTTCGGCACCGAAATCCACCGTATCCACGGCAAGGCTATCCCCCACCTCGCCGGGGGCGGCAAGCCCGGGCTTTTGCATCACCCGACTGGGGCCATCGCCGGTTTTCGGTGTCAGAACCGCAACCACCCCTTCGCCTTCCCGATCAACAAAGCGCTCGGGCTGGATCGGTTCAGGGATCGATACCACCACCACATCATCCGATGATCGTGCCTCGCCGGTCTCATCGATGGCGCGCAGGGATAATTCAACGGTTCCCGCAGCCAAGGGTTCTTCAAGGATCAAAACCCATTCGCCATTGCGATCCGCCCGCACTTCGGCAATCACCCGATCATCAAGGCGCAATTCAACCCGGCTTTCGGGAGCTGCCCGGCCTGCCAGAACGCCCGTGCCGCCGCGCGAGATGCGCACCACATCAAAGGACGGTGTGAGGGGCGCATCAGCCAAGGCATCCGCATTGGATTGGTCCGCAAGATCAGAGCCCACGGCCGACGTCTCGGTTTGATCGGACCCGCTAAAATTGAAATAGGCAAGCCCGATGATTGCCGCAAAGGCAAGCACCATCAAGCCCGCCGATAACCATGGTCGGCTTAGACGAGGATTTTCATCAGACCAATCATCTGATTTGGGAGATTTGCTCAAAACGTCACTCTTTCAGGATCGTTGATCCATCCTGTTCAATCCGGGAAATCATACTACGTCAAGACGCCTTCTGTCACATCAATGTGCCTTGCTTAAAGACGCAGTTCACCAAAAATCAAAAACAAAATTGGTAAAATCATCGCTATGATGTTTTTTTATCCTCAAAAGGAGTGCTTATGGCCAAGATAAAATCGGTCTGTGTCTATTGCGGTTCCCGGGCGGGTGTTCATCAGGATTATGCCCAGCTTGCTGAAGATACAGGAAAAATACTGGCAAAAGCCGGCATCACCCTGGTTTATGGCGGCGGACAGGTGGGCTTGATGGGCCTGATGGCCCGGGCCGCCATGAAAGAGGGTGGATCGGTGGTGGGGATCATCCCCGAACATCTCGATCAGGTCGAAATTGCCCAAAGTGGATTGAGCGAGCTGCATATCGTGACGGATATGCACAGCCGCAAACGCATGATGTTTGATCGCTCGGATGCCTTCATCGTTTTACCCGGTGGCATGGGCACGCTGGATGAATTTATCGAAGTGCTCACCTGGTCGCAGCTTGATCTGCACGATAAGCCGATTTTCCTGCTCAATCACAAAGGCTATTGGGAACCATTGCTGGCTTTACTGCGCCATGTCACGGCTGAAGGCTTTGCCAATCCATCCAATCTCGATTTGTTTATCACCGCGCCCGATCTTGATTATGTCCTTGATATCATGAACGATATGGCGGAACCAAAAACCCCTGCCAAGGCTGATCTTTTCTGATTGGCCCCAGCGATCCGCCCTTGATGATCAATCTCCTTTTCTGGTTGGCGAACACCTGCTAGGGTGCGCCCGATTTTCCGGGGAGGGCCGGAAAGGGAGTGAATGCGTGTTTCCGACCATGGTTTGTGGGCTGCATGTTCTGCGCCCAAAACTGCCTTCCTGAATAGACCTGAACAGAACAGATCGATAGCAACAAAAGACGAGGACTGAGAATGGCCAAGATTAAAGTCAAAAATCCTATCATCGAGCTCGATGGCGACGAAATGACCCGGATCATCTGGAAATGGATCCGCGAACGGCTCATTCTGCCTTATCTGGATGTTGATCTGCATTATTATGATCTGTCGGTGCAAAAACGCGACGAAACCGACGATCAGATCACGGTGGATGCCGCCAATGCCATCAAGAAATATGGCGTTGGGGTGAAATGCGCCACCATCACCCCCGATGAAGCCCGGGTCGAGGAATTCAGCCTCAAGAAAATGTGGCGCTCCCCCAATGGCACCATCCGCAATATTCTGGGGGGCACCGTTTTCCGCGAGCCGATCATCATCCAGAATGTGCCGCGCCTTGTTCCGGGCTGGACCCAACCGATGGTGATTGGCCGCCATGCCTTTGGCGATCAATATCGCGCCACCGATTTCCGGGTGCCCGGCCCCGGTCGGCTGACCATGACCTACACCCCCGCCGATGGCGGCGAGCCGGTGGAATATGAAGTGTTTGAATTCCCCTCGGCCGGTGTGGCCATGGGCATGTATAATCTTGATGATTCGATCCGTGATTTCGCCCGGGCCTCGTTCAACTATGGCCTGCAACGCGGTTTCCCGGTCTATCTCAGCACCAAAAACACCATCCTGAAAGCCTATGATGGCCGGTTCAAGGATCTGTTCCAGGAGATCTTTGATGCTGAATTCAAGAGCCAGTTCGATGCCAAGGGGCTGACCTATGAACATCGTTTGATCGATGACATGGTGGCCGCCGCCATGAAATGGTCGGGCGGTTTTGTCTGGGCCTGCAAAAACTATGATGGCGATGTGCAATCCGATACCGTGGCTCAGGGCTTTGGCTCATTGGGGCTGATGACATCGGTGCTGCTCACCCCCGATGGCAATACCGTGGAAGCCGAAGCCGCCCATGGCACCGTCACCCGGCATTATCGCCAGCATCAGGCGGGGAAAGCCACCTCCACCAATCCCATTGCCTCGATCTTTGCCTGGTCGCGCGGCTTGAGCTATCGCGGTAAAATGGACGATACGCCCGCAGTGGAAGAATTTGCGCGCGCAATTGAAGATGTTTGCGTGGAAATCGTGGAACAGGGCTATATGACCAAGGATCTGGCCCTGCTCATCGGTCCCGATCAAAGCTGGCTGACCACCGAGCAATTCTTCGAGAAGATCGACGAAGGCCTGAAATCCAAACTATCCTGAGGCCGCATCCGCGTCCTTAGGCGTTGCCCCGGGCTTGACCCACTGCTGTCCGGTTTAAATTTGTGGACATGATGCACGGTGTTGATTCTACTCGTGTTCAGACGTTGGAGCGT
>NZ_JARKVQ010000017.1:0-54542 GCF_029946565.1 Iodidimonas sp. MBR-22 | reverse complement strand
ACCCTGCTGCGGTCTATCCCCGGAATCGGACCCGTTGCCGCCGCAACCCTTAGCGCCCTCATGCCCGAACTCGGATGGCTCTCGCCTAAATCCGTCGCTGCCATGGCGGGTCTCGCGCCGTTCAATGTCGATAGCGGCCAGTTTCGCGGCAGGCGCATCATTAAAGGCGGCAGACGGCGCGTCCGCGAAGCCCTCTATATGGCCGCCGTCAGTGCCATTCGCTCAGCCCATCGCTTCGCTCAAATCTATAAAGCCATGATCAATGCCGGAAAACCAGCCAAAGTCGCCATCATCGCTATCGCCAGAAAAATCCTCGTCACCGCAAATGCAATCATCCGCGATAAAAAACCATTCCATCCATGAACCAATAACACAGTTGCCGGGTCAAGCCCGGGATGACGATATTTGTGGCCCGGAATGTCGAAAAAAGGGCTGGAAATGCCGTCTAACCCCCGACGGCGGCCATCAGATTAGGCTCTGCATCCGAAGGCAGATACATGCCGCGCTGGCCACGCACCGGGCGAAAGCGATCAGTGATCCCCAAAACCGTTTCAGCCGCCCCTAAAAACAGGGTGCCATCTGTTGGCAAAAGGCCGCGCATCCGATCCAGCACATTGGATTTTGTGGGTTGATCGAAATAAATCAGAACATTGCGGCAATAGATCACATCAAATTTGCCTAGGGCGGCAAAATTATCGAGCAGATTGAACTCCCTGAAGGTGACCATCTTGCGAATATCTTCCGACAGACGCCAGATATCCCCTTCCTGGGTGAAATGCTTCATCAAAAGCTGGATAGGCAGGCCTCTTTGCACCTCGAATTGCGAATAAACACCATCGCGTGCCTTTTGCAAAACAGGCCGCGATATATCGGTGCCCACAATCTCGATGGTCCAATCCCGCCACTTGGCTTCCTGCTTTTTTAATTCAAAGGCAAGGGAATAAGGCTCCTGCCCTGTGGAACAAGCCGCGCACCAGATGCGGATTTTTTTGGTCGTAGCCCGACGTTGATACAACATCGGGAGAACCTGATCCCGAAACAGATCAAAGGGCGTGCGATCACGAAAGAAAAAAGATTCATTCGTGGTCATCGCCTCAGTCACATCCCGCAACAGGGTTTCCGATCCTGAGCGCCGCATTTCCGCGATCAAGGCATCGAGACTATCCATGCCCGAGCGCCGGGCCAGCGGTGTCAATCGCGATTCAAGCAGATACACCTTATCGGGATTGAGGGTTAAACCCGAACGCCGCTTCAAAAGGCTGCTGAGAAAATCAAAATCCTGAGGCTTCATGGGTTTCCTCTCAGGCTTTTTATAATGATATCCGGGATTTCGGACAGCGGCGTCACCGCGCTGCATAATCCCGCCGTGGCCACCGCCCCTGGCATCCCCCATACGACACTCGAAGCCTCATCCTGGGCAATCAGCGTGGCACCGGTTCCCACGAGGTCTCGCGCGCCGCGCAAGCCATCATGTCCCATTCCGGTCAAAATCACAGCCAATGTCCGTGCGCCATAAAGACCGGCCACACTGCGGAACATGGGATCCACAGACGGCCGACAGAAATTTTCCGGTTCGTTTTGATCAAGTCCCAAAACAATCCCCGCATCACCGCGACGCATGGTCATATGATGATTGCCGGGGGCGACATAAATATGCCCGGGCAACAGCTTTTCGCCATCTTTGGCCTCAGCAGACGGCAGGCCCGAAGCCCGCCCCAAATGATCGGCCAAGATAGCGGTGAACGTGGCGGGCATGTGCTGAACCACCAGAACCGGCAGATGCTTCACCGCATCCTTGATCCCGGTAAACACCTGAATCAAGGCCTGTGGTCCGCCTGTGGACGAGCCGATCACCAGAATTTCGGGCCGGGATTTGGATGGCGCGCGCAAAGTGATTTCGCGCTCGCCAACCCGCGTGGTTCGCAGCGCTCCTGCCGATGGCTCGACCCCACGCGCGGGCCGAACCGTGGCGGGCCGGGATGCCGGCTCGTCGCCCCGGCGCGCCACCACCTGATAGCTTGATCGTGCCCTTACCGGCGCAGTTGTTGCCGCCCCTTCGCGCAGGCTGGGCACACCCCCAGGCGTTTGGCCGCCGGGCATTTCCTGACGCAACGCCCGCCGCCGCGCTGCCGCATAAACCTTGACCTTTTCCACCAGTTCCTGACGAAAATCGATATTGGCATTCACCGCCCGGGTGGTTTCCGGCTTTGGCACATAATCAGCAGCCCCAAGCTGCAGGGCGCGCAGGGAAATTTCCGCATTTTTCCGGGTCAGGGTCGATGCCATCACCACCCGCACATCGGGATCGGCCTCAAGAATTTTCGGCAAAGCCGTCATGCCATCCATTTCCGGCATTTCGATATCCAACACCACAACTTCGGGCTTGGCCGTGTTCATCGTGCGCAAAGCCATGATGCCATTCGATGCCGTGGCAACGACCTTGATGGCTCCATCCTGCTCAAGATAACGCACAAGAAAACCGCGAATGACAGCGCTGTCATCAACGACCATCACACGGAAGGGATCTTTCACTTTCGCGTTGTCCTGTGTTCGATCAGAGCCATTCAAAATACTTGACACATTTACAATCCGGTTAATCTACATCAATCCGACTTGAGCAAATTTGGCTTCAATAATTTCACGATCAAAAGGCTTCATGATATATTCATCGGCCCCTGCTTCCATGGCCAGACGAATATGGTTCATGTCATTTTCTGTGGTGCAAAAAACCACGATGGGCTGTTTGAGATTGGCGCGCCCCCGAATGGCCTTGAGAAATTCGAGGCCATCCATGACCGGCATGTTCCAATCCAACAACACCACATCAGGCAGCATCCGTTCGCAGGCTTCCAGAGCGTCTTTCCCGTCAACCGCTTCTTCGATTGAGAAATCCATTTCCTCAAGAATGCGACGCGCCACCCGTCGAATGACTTTTGAATCATCTACCACGAGGCAGGATTTCATAGTTCGGCTCCGTTCCCTGTTGCGATCACGCCTTGCGCTTTCAAGCGGCAGCCGATGATTCTGCGCTGCCCAGCACCGTTTCAACATCGAGGATCGCCAGCAATTCGCCATCAAGCCGATAAATCCCTCGGCTCACCTCCCGCCAACGCTGATCCATGGTCACTGGATTTTTTTCCATAACCTCTTTCTCAAGATTGAGAACGTCACCCACGCGATCGATCTGCAAGCTATAAGGCTCGCCACGAAATTCAACGACGATGCTCATATCTTTACCACCATCGGTGCGTTTCCCAAAGCCCATACGTTCCCGCATATTGATCGCCGTAACAATCCGCCCACGCAGATTGAGAACGCCCGAAACCCAGGCCGGGGCCAAGGGAATGCTGGTGATTTTCTGTGCGCTCAAAACATCCTGCACCGAAAGTACGGGGATGCCCAAAAGCTGGCCCTCGAGCCGCATGGTCACGAATTCATGTCCTAATGAAGATGCCATTTTCAACCCTTCCTGATCTTATGTTCACGCTTAGGCAGCATCGCCTTGCAGCTTTAATTGCTGAGACAAACATTCCAAAAGCGCCTTGCGGTCGAATTTGGCGATATAGTCATCAAAGCCCACAGCCCGCCCGCGTTCCAGATGTTTGGGGCTGGAAAAGCTCGACAGGGCCACCATCGGGGTGTGCGCCCAGTGACCATCCTTTTTCAAAATACCCGCCAATTCAAAGCCATCCATGCCGGGCATATCGATATCGGAAATGATCAGATTGAAATGCTCACCCTTGTCGCGCAGATCGATGGCGGCCTGCGCATGATCAACACAGGTGAGATCATAGCCAGCCACCTTCAAAAGCGGTTTCAGCATATTTCTGAAGAAAGCACTATCATCAATCAGCAGAATGCGGGTGCCGCGTTCGGGGGCAACACCGCTATTCTGATCGCGGGATTTCAGCCAATCGTCAAAAGCCTGGCTTAAATAATAGGCGACATCGATCACCTCGGTCGCCTTGCCGCCGATGATCGCCGAGCCCACCATCCCCGGCTTGCCGGAAACGATCTTGATATCGGCATGATCCTCTACGATGTCGAGAATTTCATCCACCGCCAAACCCATGGTATAATCGCCATCGGTAAAGACCAGAACAGCCTGCCGCCCCTCGGTTTTAAGGCCCGAAAGCCCATCCGCCAGAACGATCGGCATCAAAGCCCCACGATATTGCACCACATGGCGGCCATCCGAGAGTTCGATCTTGTCCACTTCGATATCTTCAAGGCGTGCCACCAGGGGCAAAGGCACGGCTTTGCGGCTTTTCGCCCCCGCCCCGAAAAGCAGCAGCGATTCCGATTCATCCTTAATGGTCAATTGATTGGCAGCTGCCTTTTCGTCTACAGCACCGCTTTCCTGAACCACGCCGGAATTGGTCCGCTCGGCAATGCCATTGGGATCGAGAATCATGATCACGCTGCCATCACCCAGAATGGTATTGCCCGAATAAATCGACAGATCCTTGAGGATCGGGGCCACCGGCTTCACTACGATTTCTTCGGTATCATAAACCTGATCAACAACGATGCCGAAGGTGAACGCCCCCACTTGGCTGACGATGATGAAATCATCCGAAGGGGCATCTTTATCCGCTACTTTCTTATCAGCATCTTGGGCCTTCTGATCCGATGCGCCATCAGCAGATTTTTTAAAGCCCAGAATATCATTGAGATAAACCAGCGGCAGCAATCGATTACGCAGCCGCAAAACCGGAGTGTTCTTGATCCGCTCGATACGATGATCGCTGCCATCGGCGGCCCGCACCAATTCCAGAACACTGATCTGAGGAACGGCGAAACGCTCGCCAGCAGCGGAAACGATCAGGGCCGAAACGATGGCCAGGGTGAGGGGGATCTTGATCTGGAAAGTCGTGCCCTTGCCTTCCACCGATTTCATATCGATGGTACCGCCAATTTTTTCGATATTGGTGCGCACCACATCCATGCCCACACCACGCCCGGATACGCTGGTCACCGCCGCAGCGGTTGAAAAGCCCGCATGAAAAACGAATTTCTGGATCTGAGCTTCCGACATATTGGCAAGCTCGGCTTCCGATGCCAGCCCTTTTTCCAGCGCCTTCTTGCGGATTTTATCGGCTGCGATACCGCGTCCGTCATCGCGGATTTCGATGATGATATGGCCGCCTTCATGATAGGCGTTCAAAACGATGGTGCCATGCTCGGTCTTGCCCATCGCCACCCGTTCGGGCGGGGTTTCAATGCCATGATCGGCCGAATTGCGGACCATATGGGTCAGCGGGTCCTTGATCAATTCCAGAACCTGCCGATCCAGCTCGGTTTCCGAGCCGCGCATATCCAATTCGATCTTCTTGTCGAGATCCATCGACAGATCACGCACGATTCTTGGCAGCTTGGCCCAGGCATTGCCAATCGGCTGCATCCGGGTTTTCATCACCCCTTCCTGCAATTCCGTGGTGGTTTGCGAAAGCCTTTGGATCGGCACATTGAATTCGCTGTCTTCTTTTTCGCGCACCATCTGCAAAAGCTGATTGCGGGTCAGCACCAGTTCGCTGACCATATTCATCAGATCTTCAAGCAGATCCACGGAAACCCGAATGGATTGGGAGGTGCGTTTTTCAACCGATCCGCCCCCGCCATGATCATGATCATCATTGGCGGCGCCAGCACTGGCCTTCACCTTGGTCACATGCTTTTCAGAGGCCGCCAGCGCCGCATCGCGCACCAGTTCAAGGCTCATAACGGCATCATCACACACATCCGCCGCCAGCTTCACTTCTTTGAAAACGGCCTTCATCTCAGCGGCCAGCACATCGAATTGATCATTGCCAAAGCCCGGCTGCCCGATGATCGAAGCCATCACATTATTGGACGAGCTTTCATCTTCCTTGAAAAGCGCGGTGAGCAGGCCAAGAAATTTGGCTTTCCGCAAATCATCGGGAATAACGCTGAAAAAACTGCCGATTTTCGCATGACGCGGCAGACGATTGGCCAGCAAATGCGCCATCACCGCAATCGCATCCTCGCCCCCTGCGCGCTCAAACAGGCGCGCCCCGGCCATCGGCTTGGGCGTTGCTTGGGGCGCGGATGGCTGATCAGGCTCATCATCGGGGCCGGGGGCCTCCATGAAGGCACGCTCAAGCTCATCGAGGGCCACCTCGCCGGGTTTGAGCGGACGCCCAAGGCCAGCATCAGGATCAAGGCCGGCATCCGCCAGCGACGCATCCGGCTCGGTTGAAGCAACGATTTCCGGCGCTGTAGCAGGCTGAGAGGGAGGCTTGGCCGCGGCGCCCTTTCCTTCGGCAATGGCATCAAGACGGCCGATCAGCGGCCCATCGTCGCCTTCGGGCTCGGTTTCTGTTTGTTCAAGACCACTGAGGATTTCCTTGATTCGATCAAGGCTTTCCAGAACCACGGTCACCGCTTCGGGGGTGACCAGCAATTCGCCATCCCGGAATTTGCCCAGCACATTTTCCGAGGCATGGGCCACCGATTCCAGCCGTGGCAGGCCCAGAAAGCCGCAGGTGCCCTTGATGGTATGCACAAGGCGGAAAATATTATCCAGAACGCCTTTATTATTAGGGTCTTGTTCCAGCTTCACAAGTTCCACATCGACCACATCGATGCTTTCTGCGGTTTCGGTCAGGAACTCATTCAGAAGGTCGTCCATGTGGTATATCCTTATGAAGCCAGCAGAAAAGTCAGGACAGGGCCGGATTTTTCACTGCCAGCCTTTCGCTTTTGCTTGAAAAACAAGGGCAGGAAAAATCAGACGCTGCATGAGCGCAGGCTGACAAGATCGCGCGAAACAATTAAAAAGCTGTAAAACATAGCCGTAAAACAAAGCGCCCCATCTGCGCAAAAGGGCGCTTCATCTCAATTATTTGGGCTGATTTCAAAGGGAGATGCGAAACAGAATACGATCTTCTTGAGACGAATCGATTTGCAGCCGAGCCGGAATATCTCGTGCGACGATTCCCGCCAGATAAGCCGGTGCCGTGCGCGGCTCCAGATCTGCCTCAGAAAGCTTGCCTTCCAGGGCTTCGCGGGCGGCCGAGGAAAACAGAACACGCGGCCCGGATGCAGACACTTCGATCACTTGGCCCGTCTCGTTTCCGGAGCTTTCAATCCGCAAAACACCGCCGCGCACCAGCCCTTCTCCGGCCAATAAAGCCAGATTGAGAATTAATTTCAGCGCATCCTTGGGCAGGCTGGGGCTTTGGATCTGCCATTCCAGCGTTATTTTGGAATCCTGCAAAAAAGCCTTCAGCGCCTTTTCCCCATCGCGCGGATCGACCATCTTGCCAAAGCCGCCACCGGCCCCAAAGGCCAAGCGGAAAAATTGCAGGCGATTGGCGGTTTGCCGCGCACTTTGATCCAAAAGGCTCAGCACCTGCAGGCGCATCTCATCATCATGCTCATCGGCCAGAACCTCAAGCCCGTTCGACAAAGCCCCCACCGGACTGACGAGATCATGGCATAAGCGCGAGCATAATAATGCGGCAAAACTCACAGACGACATCGGCCCCCCTTCCCTTTCGACATGGGTGATTTTTTTCGCGCACCCCGGAACTTGCCATTGCATATTGGGGCAAGTCGCTTCAACACTCCACCATATTCGGTAAGAAGAGTCGTCTCAAAACCATCAGAAAGCGCCCTGCCCGTGACATTTTCAACCCATCATCCCCATCCCCCATCGCCTGCCCCTGATTTGGCGGGCGATCTTCCCGCCTTGATCATGGCTGCCATCGAGGCCGGCGAGGAAATCCTCGATGTTGCCAAAAGCGCGATCAGCGTGCGCAAAAAGGATGATCATTCCCCGGTGACCGAGGCCGATGAACGCGCCGAACGGGTGATTTTGGCCTGTCTTACCAACCTCACCCCCTCATGGATGGTGATTGCCGAGGAAAGCGCCGCCGCCGGTGGCCTGCCTGATCGGGTGAGCGGCCCTTTCTGGCTTGTGGACCCGCTGGATGGCACCAAGGAATTTTTAAAAGGCGGCGATGATTACACCGTCAATATCGCCCTGATCAAAGACGGAAAGCCCCAGCTTGGGCTGGTTTATTGCCCGGCAAAGCGCCGCCTTTTTGTGGGCGATATCCGCACCGGCGCGTGGCAGGCCGATATTTCAAATAACAATGAAATAGGCCCCAAACACGCCATCACCTGCCGCCCCTGCGCCACGCCCCCCACCCTTGTGGCCAGCAAATCCCATCGCAATGCCGAAACCGATGCTTATCTGGCGCATTATCCTGATGCCCCACTCACCTCCATCGGCAGTTCCTTGAAATTCTGCCTTCTAGCCACCGGCGAAGCGGATATCTATCCCCGCCTTGGCCCAACCATGGAATGGGATACGGCAGCCGGCCATGCCGTGCTTTTGGCAGCGGGCGGGGCCATGGTCGATGATCAGGGGGCGGATTTCCGCTATTATAAACCCGGCTTTAAAAATGGCCATTTTCTGGCCTGGGGGGATCGCAGCTTCACCCCTCGACCGCTGCGCTGAAAACGACTTCATCCTTTAAGCCGGGCGGATGGTTTCCTGAAAAGCGATGGGCTGGCCATGGGCCGTGCCGATCAATTCATCATCGCGCATCACCACCCGCCCGCGCACAATCGTCGCCACGGGCTTGCCGATCATCTCCATACCGGTGAAGGGGCTCCAACCGCAGCGGGCGGCCAGCCAGTTTTCTTCGATGGTCCACTGGCGCTTCAGGTCCACAAGGCTGAAATCGGCATCATAGCCCATGGCCAGCCGCCCTTTGCTGCGCAGATTGAATAATCGATTCACTGATGTGCTGGTCAGATCCACCACCCGTTCAAGGCTCAGCCTGCCATTGGCGGCATGGGTGAGCAGCAGGGGCAGCAGGGTTTGCACCCCCGGCATACCGGAAGGCGATTGGGGATAAGGCAGCGCTTTTTCGTCAAGGCTGTGGGGGGCATGATCGGAGCCGATCACATCCACAGTGCCATTCAGAACTGCCGCCCATAATGCCTCCCTCTGCGCCGATCCCCGGATGGGTGGGTTCATCTGGGCAAAAGTGCCGAGCCGGGCATAGGCGGTTTCCGCATCCAATGTCAGATGCTGGGGCGTGGTTTCCACGCTGGCAATATCCTTGTTGGCGGCAAGAAAGGCCATTTCCTCACCCGTCGTGATATGCAAAACATGAATACGCCGACCCGCCCGCCGTGCCAGAGCCACGATCCGCCGGGTTGCCCTGAGCGCGGTTTCCTCATCGCGCCAGATGGGATGGCTGGCCGGATCGCCCACCGCCCGGTGCCCCTGACGGGCCAGAAGGCGTTCTTCATCTTCGGCATGAATGGCCACCCGCCGCCGCCCTGATTGCAAAACCCGCAACAAAGCCTCGTCATCGCTGACCAGAAGATCCCCGGTGGACGATCCCATGAACACTTTCACCCCGCAGCATCCTTCATGCAGTTCGAGATCGGCCAAGCTTTCGGCATTATCGCCCGTGGCCCCCACATAAAAGGCAAAATCACACCACATCCGATCTTTTGCCCGGGCAATTTTATCGGCCAAAGCCGATGCCGTGGATGTGGATGGTTTGGTATTGGGCATTTCAAAAACCGCCGTCACCCCGCCCATCACAGCGGCGCGGCTGCCGCTTTCCAGATCTTCTTTGTGTTCATTCCCCGGCTCGCGGAAATGCACCTGGCTATCGATCACCCCGGGCAGCAGATGCAGCCCCTTTGCATCGATCTCCTCGGCCGCAGTAACGGCACCGATCTGCCCCAGCCCTGTGATGCGGCCCTGATCGATGGCCACGTCGCCCACCGCGTGCCCGGCATGGGAAACCAGTGTGGCATTGCGGATGACCAGATCAACCTGACGGCCCATAATGTTGTCTTCCCCTTCATCTGATGATGTTCAAACTTGAATGAAGCCTCCATCATCCATAGATCATGCAAGCCCCGCCATAAAGATCAAACCGGAACAGGACCGCAATCATGAACAGCTTTGCCCATCGTCTCCCCGATCGCGCCCTGTTGTCGATCAAAGGGCCGGAAGCGCGGGATTTCCTGCAAGCCATCCTTACCCAGAATATCCACGCCCTTTCCCCCGATAAAGCGCTTTATGCCGCCCTCCTCACTCCGCAGGGCAAGATGCAGTTCGATTTCTTTTTGAGCGAAGCCGAGGATGGCAGCATTTACCTTGATTGCGAAGCCGGGCAAAAAGCCGATCTGCTGCGCCGCCTGATGCTTTACCGCCTGCGCAGCAAGGCCGAGATCACCGACCGCAGCGATGATTTTGATATCTGGGTTTTATCATCCGATATTTTGGCCGATATTTTGTCGCAAGAAAATTTGCCGCAATGGCCTGCTGTGGGCGATACAGCGGGGGCGGCGGCGTCTTTCCCCCAGGGGGTGATCTATCGCGATCCCCGCCATCAGGGGATCGGCCTGCGGGCGATCCTTGGCAAAAATGCGGAGAGCCCGGCCCCCATCGATCCATCCGCGCAGAGCTATGAAATCCGGCGCTTGGACTTAGGCCTTCTGGATGGCAGCCGCGATTATCTGGCCGATAAAACATTGGCGCTGGAAGCCAATCTGGACCTGCTCAATGGCGTTGATTTCACCAAGGGCTGCTACATCGGTCAGGAACTCACCGCCCGCACCAAGCATCGCGGCAAAATCCGCAAGCGCCTGCTGCCCGCGATCATCAAGGGCGGCGCCCCCGCCACAGGCACCCCAATCGAGAAAAACGGCAAGGCCGTGGGGGAAATCCGCAGCCATGAAGGGGATCGGGCCATCGCCCTCATCCGTATCGAGGATCTGGATAACCCCGATCTGCTGGCCGATGGCCGCCCTGTGCAGATCATTCATCCTGATTGGCTGGACGAAGGCAAGCAATCCGCTTAAAATGAGCCATCAAAAGCAAAAAGGGGACGGATATGGCCCGCAAGAAAAGCAATAATGGCCCCCTTAAAAAGGGTGACAAGCGTGTTTTAATCATGGCCGGGCTGGCGGGGCTGATCGTCACCGCCCTCTTTGTGTGGATGGATTAGGCTCAGGACCCTAAAGATCAGCCACGCGCTCCATGCCCAGGGTCTGGCGCAGGGCTCGGCGCAGGCGATAAGCGGTTGCAAACGGGGCCTTCCCACAATCATCATAAAGCGCCGCTGCCGGGTTTTGTCCCCCTAAGGCCGCCAATCCATCAAGCCCCAGCTTTTGCCGCAGATAGCGATAGCACCAGATGCGGGCCTGAAGCTGACGTCGTGCCAGCAGATCGGCATCGGGCATCGTCTTTCTGAGATCATCAAGGGCGGCAAATAAAGGCGCGCAGCCCTCCATGCCCTTCAGGGCAGAGATCATCAATATCCGCTCTGCCGGATCGTGCGGGTCCCCCTTTTTGGCCAAACGCAAGGAGAGGGCCCCCTCCAGATCGGCCCGCGCCTTCTCAGCCAGCGGCCCCATATCCGCTTTGGTGACGATGAACAGATCAGGTATTTCCATGATTCCGGATTTCATGAACTGGATGCTGTCGCCCGATCCGGGCTGGATGCAAAACAGAATATGATCGGCCATATCGGCAATATCGGTTTCGCTTTGGCCAACCCCCACGGTTTCAATCAGCACCCGATCAAACAGCGCGCGCATCAGGATCATCGCTGGAAAGCTGAGATCGGCCACCCCCCCCAAAGCAAGGCGCGCCGCCATCGACCGGATAAACAGCCCCTGATCATCCGGATCGGATGCCATGCGCATCCGGTCCCCCAAAAGCGCCCCGCCGCTTTCCGCCGATGAAGGATCGACCGCAATCACCCCCACCGACAAGGCGGGATCAGCCCTTCGCCAGTGCCGCACAAGGCTTGCGGCCAGGGTCGATTTCCCCACACCGGGCGGACCGGTCAGCCCGATCACATGGCCTTTGGGCGCATTGAACGCGTGATCGAGCAAGGCCATAACCTCCGGTGCCTCGGGCCGTTCTTCGAGCAGGGCCAAAGCCCGCGCCAAAGCAGCCTTGCCCCCTTCGCGCAAACCATCCAGGCGCAAATCATCAAGGCACAGATCATCAAGGCACAGACCATCAGGGGCCTTTGATCGGGCCATCATCGATCCTTCAGGCTTTGCCGCCCTCCAAAGCCGCTTTCGCCTCCAAAGCAGCCTGAGCGGCGGCCAGACGGGCAATGGGCACCCGATAAGGCGAACAGGATACATAATCCAGCCCCACGCCATGGCAGAAATGGATCGATGCGGGATCGCCCCCATGCTCGCCACAAATGCCCAGCTTAATCTCGGCTTTGGTGGATCGGCCCCGCTCGGCCCCCATCCGCACCAATTCACCCACGCCGGTTTGATCGATGCTGACGAAAGGATCGCGGCTCAGGATGCCATAATCGATATAAAGGGGCATGAACCCCCCGGCATCATCGCGGCTGATGCCAAAGGTGGTTTGGGTCAGATCATTGGTGCCAAAGCTGAAGAAATCGGCCTTTTCGGCAATTTCATTGGCGGTGATCGCCGCCCGTGGCAATTCGATCATCGTCCCCACCAGATATGTGAGACGTGTTTCTTTTTCCTCAAAAACAATCTCTGCCACGGCGTCGATCCGCTCTTTCAAAAAAGCCAGTTCGGCCACCGTGCTCACCAGCGGGATCATGATTTCGGGGATGATCGTTTCCCCCGATTGTTCGCCCACATGAAGGGCGGCTTCAAAAATCGCCCGGGCCTGCATTTCATAGATTTCCGGATAGGCAATGCCCAAACGGCAGCCCCGATGGCCCAGCATCGGATTGGCTTCGGTCAATTCCAAAGCCCGGCGGCGCAGATGTTCGGGATTGACCTGCATCACTGCCGCCACTTCGGCGAATTCCTTTTCCTCGCGGGGCAAAAATTCATGCAAGGGCGGATCAAGCAGGCGAATGGTCACCGGCAGGCCGCGCATGATGTGGAAAATCTCGGCAAAATCCTGCCGTTGATAGGGCAGCAAAGTTTCCAGCGCCCGCCGCCGCCCGGCTTCGTCTTCGGCCAAAATCATCTGGCGCACGGCAATGATCCGGTCGCCATCGAAAAACATATGTTCCGTGCGACACAGGCCAATCCCTTCGGCCCCGAAGCCGCGCGCCGTTTCGGTATCATGGGGAGTATCGGCATTGGTGCGCACGGCCATCGTGCGGGCGCGATCCGCCCAGGCCATGAGCTGGGCGAAATCGCCGCTCAATTCAGCCTTCAAGGTGGGCACATGGCCTGCCATCACCTCTCCGGTGGCGCCATCAATGGTGATCATTTCACCCCGCCTGATGGTGCGCCCCCCCACCGTCATCTCGCCGGTTTTGACATCAACGCGCAAAGCCCCCGCGCCCGAAACACAGGGCCGCCCCATGCCCCGCGCCACCACGGCGGCATGGCTGGTCATCCCCCCCCGCGCAGTGAGGATGCCGCGTGCGGCATGCATCCCGTGAATATCCTCGGGGCTGGTTTCAACCCGCACCAGAATCACCGCCTCGCCTTCCTTCGCCCGGGCTTCCGCTTCATCGGCGGTAAAGGCCACATGGCCCGAAGCCGCCCCCGGTGAGGCGGGCAGGCCGATGGTCAGCACATCGCGCGATGCGGCGGGATCAAGGGTGGGATGCAAAAGCTGATCCAAAGCCGCAGGATCGACCCGCATCACCGCTTCATCTTCGCTGATCAGCCCTTCCGAAGCCATATCCACGGCAATTTTAAGTGCGGCCTTCGCCGTGCGCTTGCCTGATCGGGTTTGCAGCATCCACAGCTTGTTATCCTGCACCGTGAATTCGATATCCTGCATATCCCGATAATGGGCTTCAAGGGTTTCAAAAATGCCGACCAACTGCCCAAACACTTCGGGCATCGCTTCTTCCATCGAAGGCTTGTTGCTTTTGCCCGCTTCCCGCGCCTTGATGGTCAGATGCTGGGGGGTGCGGATCCCTGCCACCACATCTTCACCCTGAGCATTGATCAGAAATTCGCCATAATAGGTGCGTTCGCCGGTGGATGGATCGCGGGTGAAGGCCACCCCCGTGGCCGAACTTTCCCCCATATTGCCAAAGACCATGGCCTGCACATTCACCGCCGTGCCCCAATCTTCGGGAATCCCATTCAGCCGACGATAGACCCGGGCGCGATCGGTTTTCCAGGATTTGAAAACGGCGGAAATCGCCCCCCACAGCTGTTTCTGGGGATCCTGGGGGAAGGGCTTGCCAAGGGTTCTTTCTACTTCTTCCTTATAAATTTCCACCAGATCGCGCAGATCTTTTTCATCTAATTCGGTATCGAGATCGACCCCTTTATCGAGCTTTAGATTTTCCAAAGCTTCTTCAAACAGATGATGCGCCACCCCCATCACCACATCGCCATACATCTGGATGAAGCGGCGATAGCTATCCCACGCAAAGCGGGCATCCTCCGATCGTCGGGCCAGCCCCTCGACCGTCAGATCATTCAACCCCAGATTGAGCACAGTATCCATCATGCCGGGCATCGAGACCCGGGCCCCGGATCGGACAGAAACAAGCAAGGGATTTTGGGAATCGCCAAAGATGGCCCCCACGCTTTGTTCCATCTTATGCATGGCGGCCTCGATCTGGCCGGTCAGGGCATCGGGATAGCTTTGCTGATGGCGATCATACCAGGCGCACATCTCTGTGGTGATGGTGAAACCCGGCGGCACCGGCAGGCCAATGGACGACATTTCAGCCAGATTGGCCCCTTTGCCCCCCAACAGTTCTTTCATCTGGCGCGTGCCTTCCGCAGCGCCGTCTCCGAAGCTATAGACCCATTTCGACATGGCGGCCATATTCCCGTTGTTACCGAAATCTGGTTTGTGCGTTTCAATGCGAAACTTCAATAGCGCGTTCAGAACGCTCTGTCGCGCCCTATGGGCAGGTTTTTTTGGCAAATACAGAAAAAACCGGAAAAATCCGGTTTCATCTGCGCAAGATCATGAAAGAAAAAGCGACCAATCAGCCAAAACGACCGGTGACATAGGCCCGGGTCTGTTCATTTCTGGGCTTCACGAAAATCCGGCTGGCGAGATCAAACTCCACCATTTCGCCCAGATGCATATAGCCCACATGATCGGAAATGCGGGCGGCCTGCTGCATATTATGGGTGACGATCAAAATGGTGATATTATCCGCCAGCTTTTCGATCAAATCCTCCACCTTGGCGGTGGCAATGGGATCGAGCGCCGATGTCGGTTCATCGAGCAGCAACAGCTCAGGCTCCGGGGCAAGAGCCCGGGCGATGCACAAACGCTGCTGCTGGCCGCCCGACAGGCTATAGGCCCCTTCGTTCAAACGATCCTTTACCTCATCCCACAAAGCCGCCCCGGTCAGCGCCGCTTCCACCTTATCATCCAGAATCGCGCGTTTATTGATGCCGCGAATCCGCAAGCCCGCAGCCACATTCTCGTAGATCGATTTGGGAAAGGGATTGGGCTTTTGAAACACCATGCCCACCCGCAATCTGATCAGCATGGGATCGGTTTTTGCCCCCACGATATTATCGCCTTCGGGATAAAGGGTGATCGCCCCCTCATAGCGATTATTGTGATAAAGATCGTGCATCCGGTTGAAACAGCGCAGCAAGGTGCTTTTGCCGCAGCCCGAAGCCCCGATCAGGGCCGTGACCTTTTTATCATGAACCGGCAGATTGATATTTTTCAGAGCCTGAAAATCGCCATACCAGAAATTCAACTGATCGACATTGGCCCGCAAGGTCGGCTCGGTTTGCGGCTTCTGGCCGTCCCGCGCCTCGATCAGCGCACTTAAATCCAGATCTTTCATGATCTTTTTCTCGCCTTCTGTCTGATCCGTCATCCGTTGATCTTTCTGGTGATCTTTCTGACTTCCACCGGGCTGCGACGATGTCATTTCATTCTGTCGGGGCATGGGAGCCTCTGTATGAACGCCTCTTCATCACAACACCTTGCGCAGGCGATAGCGAATATAAATGGCAAAAGAATTCATCAGCAAGGTCATGGCAAGCAAAACAACCCCCGCCGCCGCCGCATTCACATGGAAATCCGCCTGCGGACGGGAAATCCAATTGAACATTTGAATGGGTAGCAGAGAAAAGGGGCTTTCAAGCCAATCGAAATTGATAAAGGGCACGCTATCCTGCACCGGCGAGGGCGGCAGAAAGGCGATGAAGGTCAGCGCGCCGATGGTAATCACCGGCGCGGTTTCGCCAATGGCCCGCGATAGCCCCATGATTGATCCCGTAAGAATGGCGGGACGGGCGCTCGGCAAAATATAGCGGATTGTGGTTTGCCACTGATCGGCCCCCAAAGCATAAGACCCCTCGCGCATCGATTGCGGCAGGCTGCGAATGCCTTCGCGGGTGGAAACGATCACAATGGGCAGAATCAGCAAAGCCAGCACCAGCCCCGCCACCTGAATGGTTTGACCCAAGCCCAGCCCATAAACAAAAAGCCCCAAAGCCAAAAGCCCGTAGATGATCGAAGGCACCCCGGCAAGATTGGTGACATTGATTTCAATGATATCGGTCATCCAGTTTTTGGGCGCATATTCCTCAAGATAAACGCCGGCCGCCACCCCAAGGGGAATGGCCAGAGCCGCCGTGACGATCATCACCAAAGTGGTGCCCACCCAAGCCGACATGATCCCGGCGCGGGCCGCCCGGCGCGAGGGGAAATTGGTCATGAAATCCCAATCCAGCCGGGGCAGGCCCTGAATCGCCAGATCAAGGATCAGGGCCACCAAAGTGAGCATGGCAATCAGCAAAACCAGCAGACCGATCACCACGAATGTGCGGTCGGTTCGTTTATTCCCGGAAATGATCTGTTGGTAGCTTTTCATGATCGTCTTTCCATCTCTCGACTTTATCCGGCGTCTTTATCGGGTGGCGGCAGCCATATTTTAGAGATCAATAAACTTCACGGAACCGGCGGCGCAGCCAGAAGCCAATGATATTGAACAGCAAGGTGATGACAAACAAGGTCAGCCCCACGGCAAAAATGGTTTGATAGCCGATGGAGCCATGGGGCAGATCGCCTAAACTCACCTGCACGATATAGGCGGTCATGGTTGCCGCACCTTCGGAAGGATTGAGGGTGAGATTGGGGTTTTGTCCCGCTGCAATGGCCACCACCATGGTTTCCCCCACGGCCCGCGACATCCCCAGAATATAAGCCGCAGTAATCCCGGAAAACGCCCCGGGAATCACCACCCGCAAAGCTGTGTGAAAGCGTGAAAAACCAAGCGCATAGGCCCCCTCGCGCAAGGTATCGGGCACCGCCCGCATGGCATCCTCGCTCACCGAAACAACATAGGGCAAGATCATGATGCCCATCACCAGGCCCGGTGCCAGCATATTGAAGCCATTAAGGCCGGGCATGAATTTTTGCAGCAAAGGGGTCACGAAAAGCAGGGCGAAATAGCCATAAACCACGGTGGGAACGCCGCCCAACAGCTCCAAAATCGGCTTGATTGCCTCACGCAATTTGGCTGGGGCATATTCGCTTAGATAAACCGCCAGCACCGTGCCCGCCGGAACCGCCACCAAAAGGGCAATCCCCGAAACCATCAAGGTCGCGCTTAAAAGCGGCAAAATGCCATAATGGGCATTGGTGAAAAGAGGGGTCCATTGGGTATCGGTGAGAAAATCCCAAATCGAGACGACCTCGAAAAAGGTCATCGATTCGGTGATCAGAATATAAACGATGGCCGCCGTCACAAAGACCGAGAGGCTGGCCGATAAAAACAAAACCACGCGGGCGATACGATCTTTCAGCTTGCGACGCCACAGGAAGCCCGGGTCAACGAGAACCGAACGCCCGGCCCCCTGACCATCTGCTGCGCCCCTGATCAGGGCTGCTTGATCCGACATATTTTCATCCCGCTGAAAAATCCGCCTGAAGACATATCAAGGATATGACCGCTTTCGATGACAGTTTTATTGTTTCGGCTGTTTTCTTGTGCGCTGCCCCTTCTAACGGCCCCCTTCCATCTGAAGCAAGTCTTCAATCGATACCCCAATCTGCGAGCCATCTTCAAAAACGGTTCCAAGGCGGCGGTTTTTAAAGATCGTCTGCGCCATTGCATAGGCTTCGAGCGGCAGAGGGACATAGCCCACCTCCTTCACCAATTCCGCAGCCAATTCGGGATCGAGCATATAATCAACGAACTTTCTCACCGCTTCTTTTTCATCGGCAGCAGCGGCATTGACATAAACGAACAAAGGCCGGGACAAGGGCTGATAAGTCCCGTTCTTGGCTGTTTCAATGCTTGGCAAAATCCCCGCGCCGCCCTGATAACTGATGGGAACGGGCTTGAGTTTATTGCGGTTTTCATCGAGATAGGCGAAGCCGAAAAATCCCAGGGCGTTGATCGTATTCGCCACCCCCATCACCAGAACATTATCATCTTCACTGGCGGTGAAATCGCCCCGGCTGGCATGTTCCCGGCCCACAACGGCCTGAGTGAAATAATCATAAGTACCCGAATCGGCACCGGCACCAAAGAGTTCGAGGGCACGATCAGGAAAGCTGTCGCGAATCTGTTTCCAGCTCGTGATTTTGCCCTGCGCTTCGGGCTCCCACATCTTTTTCAATTCCGCGATGGTGAGGTAATCCACCCAATCATTGCGGGGATTAACGGCAATGGCCAAGGCATCCAGCGCCACCGGCATCTCGATGAATTCAATGCCATTCTCCACACACAGCGCCAGTTCCTCATTGCGGATGGGGCGCGAAGCATTGGTCAGATCAACCTCGCCCCGGCAGAATTTTTTGAAGCCGCCGCCGGTCCCTGAAACCCCGACCGTCACCCGATAGTTTCCCCGATATTCAATCTGGAATTCTTCTGCGACCGCTTCCATAATCGGGAAAACCGTGCTCGACCCATCGATCCTGACCATCTGCTGCGCCATGGCAGACCACGAAGCCGCCACGCCAAGGGCTGCCGACATGAGGATGGACACTAGTTTCATCTGAATATTCCTTATTTCTGGCCCTATTCCGGGCCTTCCTCTCGCTTTCATCCGGCCTTATCCCAGCAGGCCGCGAACCTGTGGACTATGATCATCGCGAGCCTATGGGGCCCAAGCTGAAGACCCCCAATGACGCAATGACTACATTTTTGTTTCAGTTATATGACACATGCCCTTGTTATGCGGATGATGGCTGCGTAAAATTGTCATCGCTTTTGTGTTATGCTTTAAATCCCAAACCACCAGCCATCCCATTTGACAAAGCCCGACAAAACGCGCACGCCTTCCTAAACCATAATGGATAAAGGGTCATCGATCATGCAGCATACGGTCAGCGCCTATGATGAGGAACTCAATGCCTTACGCTCTATCGTAACGCAAATGGGGGGCCTTGCCGAACAGGAACTTGCCGAAGCTGTCGCCGCCCTTACCGCCCGGGATCCGGAAGCCGCCGCCAAGGTCATTGCCATGGATAAACGGCTCGATGCCTTGGAATTCGAGGCCGATGCCCTTGTCGTGCAGATGATCGCCCGGCGCAGCCCTGTAGCTGATGATCTGCGCGAGATCATTTCCGCCCTCAAAATCACCGGAATGTTGGAACGCGTAGGCGATTTCGCCAAAAACATCGCCAAGCGGGTGACGGTGATTTCCCAATCGGCGCCCGTGCGGCCAGCCGCCACCATCCCGCAAATGGCCCAGGAAGCCCATATGATGATTTCCAATGTGCTGGAAGCCTATGTGGAGCGCGATAGCGCCAAGGCGGTGATGGTCTGGCGCAGCGATGATCGGGTGGATGCCCTTTATAATAGCCTGTTTCGTGAATTGCTGACCTATATGATGGAATCGCCCTCTTCGATTACCCAAAGCACCCATTTGCTGTTTATCGCCAAAAATATCGAACGCATTGGCGATCAGGCCACCAATATCGCCGAAGTGATCTATTTCGCCATCGAAGGCGAGCCTTTGGAAGATGATCGCCCCAAAAGCGATACCACATCTTTTGCCCGGCCCGATCAGATCGCGCCCCCCCGGTCCTAACCCTAAGAGACGCGAGAAGGCCAAATAGGGCGCTTGGACTGGCCTCTATGCAGAGGCCAGTGCAGGCCCGTTCAATCTTGACAAATTCGACTCATCCGGTTTATTTTTCGTAAATCGGATTTATTTTCGATATACGAAATTAATTGTCATCGATCGCGTGCGAAGGATCGTGCCAGATCGTCTTCAGCCAGACTGACAGACATAAAATCAAGGGAACCCTATGCGTATCGGGAAACAAGATCAGCCATATTCGGCCATCTCCACATCCACCGCCGATGTGATCACCGTGCGGGGTCTGGATTTATGTGAAGATCTGATCGGCAAGATCAATTTTGCCGATTATTTCTATTTTCTGGTAACCGGCCAGATGCCGAATGACAATCAGCGCTTTTTTCTCAATGCCGTTCTGGTGGCCATCGCCGAACATGGGCTGGTGCCAAGCGTTCAGGCCGCCCGGATGACCTTGGCCGCCGCCCCCGAAGCCTGGCAAGGCGCGGTTTCGGCTGGTCTTCTGGGCTGCGGTTCGGTGGTTCTTGGCAGTTCGGAAGTGGCCGGACAATTCCTGACCCGTGTGCTTGCGCGGCAAAAGTCAGAGGATAGCGATCTTGATACGGCAGCGAAACAAACCATCGAAATGGCGGTTTCAGAAAAGCGTAAAATTCCCGGTATTGGCCATTCCCATCATTCCACCGGCGATCCTCGGGCCAATCTCCTGCTCAAATTAGCCGATGAAAAAGGGGTTTCAGGGGATCATATCGCAGCTTTGCGGGCCGTCTCAAAACAGGCGAAATTGATCACCAATCGGGATCTGCCGGTGAATGTGAGCGGGGCCATTCCAGCGGTGATGCTGGATGTGGGCTTTCCCCTTAGCGCCTTGAAGGGTGTGCCGCTATTGGCGCGCACCGCCAGCCTTGTGGGTCATCTTTATGAGGAAACACAAAGGCCCATCGGCTTTGTTCTTTCTTATGGCGCCAGTCAGGCGATTGATTATGACGGCCCCGCTCCCAAAGAAAAGGCGTGAGGATACATATATGACCAAGATTTTGAAGGATATTCGGGTCGTTGAGATGGGCACCTTCATTACCGGTCCGGCGGCTGCCATGTATATGGCCGATCAGGGGGCCGATGTGATCAAGGTCGAGCGGCCCGAAACGGGTGATCCCTTTCGCGCCTTCAAAGGCGGGCTTTATAGCCCCCATTTCCAAACCTATAACCGCAATAAACGCAGTATCGCCCTCGATACCCGCCAACCCGAAGATCAGGCGGTTTTGCATGAACTGATCAAAACGGCAGATGTGTTCATCCAGAATTTCCGGCCCGGTGTGGCAGAAAAGCTTGGTGCCGGCGAGGAAACTTTGCGGGCCATCAATCCCCGGCTGATCTATTGCTCGATTTCAGGCTTTGGAACCAGCGGCCCGGCCATGGATCGCCCGGCATTCGACACCGTGGCGCAGGCCGCCAGCGGCTATTTGCGGCTGCTGGTACCCCATGATAAGCCGCGCGTGCTGGGCCCGGCCATTGCCGATGCTGTCACCGGTTTTTATGCCTCCTATGGTATTTTGGCGGCTTTGGTGGAGCGCGGCACCAGCGGCAAAGGGCGGCGGGTGGATGTTTCAATGCTCGAAGCCATGTGTCATTTCAATCTGGATAGCTTCACTCATTATTTCTCCATGAATGAAGTGATGGACCCCTATAGCCGGCCCAGCGTCTCGCAATCCTATGTTTTTGAATGTGCTGATGGAAAATGGGTTGCGCTTCATTTGTCGTCGCCCCCCAAATTCTGGGATGGGCTGGCCGCCGCCATTGAAAAGCCCGATCTGTTCGATGATCCCCGCTTTGCGGATCGTGCCGCCCGGATCAAGCATCAGGATGATCTGATCGATCTGATGGCCCCGATCTTTCGCCGCCATGATCGCGCCTATTGGTGTGATCGGCTGGAGGCCGAGGGCGTGCCCTATTCCGCCGCCTATGATAGCGATGAAGCGCTGGAAGACCCGCAAGCCAGGCATCTCAAGATCAAGGTCAGCACCCACCATCCGGTGATGGGCGAATTCACCACGGTGCGTTCGCCTTTATCCTATGATGGCGCCGCCAGCCTTGATGTGCTGGCGCCCCCGATGCTGGATGAGCATGGCGCTGAAATCCGTGCCGAATTAGCAGGCCAAAACGGCTCTGTGCGCAATCAGGGCGCAGCGGAATAAATCGCGAAACGCGGCATAAAGGCTGCAAGAAGAAGGAAAGATCGGCCCTATGGCATCCACATATAAAAGCGGCCGACAGATCAGCAAAAAGGTTGCGGGCGTGCCCTCATCGGATGGCGCCGGGGTCAAGATGCGTCGCCTCATCGCTTCGCCCTTGCTCGATTATGTGGATCCTTTTTTGCTGCTCGATGAATTTCGCACGGATCGCCCCGGAGATTATATCGGTGGCTTTCCCGATCATCCCCATCGCGGCTTTGAAACCGTTACCTATATGCTGGCAGGCCGGATGCGCCATGGCGACAACAAAGGCAATCAGGGGCTTTTGCGGCCCGGCTCCGTGCAATGGATGACCGCCGGTCGCGGCATCATTCATTCCGAAATGCCCGAGCAGGAAAATGGCCTGATGTGGGGCTTTCAGCTTTGGGTCAATCTGCCTGCCGATAAAAAAATGATCGCCCCGCGCTATCAGGATATCCAGCCCGAAGATATTCCGCAGATCGAGCGCGAAAATGGCATTCGCATCAAGCTGATCGCCGGTGAGGTGGATGGCATCAAGGGCGCGGTGGATGGCATTGCCACCCATCCGGTATTTTTGGATATTGCCCTGCCTCAGGATTTATCCTTCAGCCATGATCTGCCCAGTAGCCATAATTGTTTCGTCTATCCCTATGATGGGGATATCGCCATTGGTTCAGGGGATGAAGCCCAGCTTTTGCCGCATCAGCAATTGGCCGTTCTCAGCCCCGGCGACCGGGTCGAGATCATCGGCAAATCCCCGATCAGCCGGTTCATTCTGGTGGCTGGCCAGCCCCTTCATGAACCCGTGGCCCGCTATGGGCCTTTTGTTATGAACACGGTCGATCAATTGAAACAGGCCGTTGCCGATTTTCAGGCGGGCCGCTTTTGATTTTGCGACAGGCCTTTTGCCACAACCAGCGTGAATGAGGAGAGAGATGATGTCCGCACCCTTAGAAACGGCGACGAATCCCAAGGATTTCAAGCTGAAAACCCGTGGCCTGCACCATGCGGCCTATCTGACCAAGGACATGGATAAAACCATCGATTTCTATCACAATCTGCTCAATATGCCCTTGGTGGTTACCCTGGCCCTGCCCGAACCCGATCCTTTTGCCGGAGAAATTCCGGTGCGCGGCGATGTGGCGGGCACCCGGCATTATTTCTTTGATTGCGGCCAAGGGGCAAGCCTCGCCTTTTTCTCATGGAATGAAAGCTTTGGGGATATCGATCCTGATCTCGGCGTGATGCATCATATCTCGCTTAATGTCGAAACGGTGGACGAGCTTTATGCTTTGAAGGAAAAGCTCGAAGCCCATGGGATTTCCGTCACCAAAGTGATCGATCATTTCTTTTGCAAATCGATCTATTTCCGCGATCCCAATGGCCTTTATCTGGAATATTCATCCTCCACGATCGAATATCATGAAGATAAGCCCTTTTTGGAAGATCCCGAGCCGCTTGATGAAGCCGTCAAGGCCTTGGGCAATAAGCTCTCAGACTATAAAACGCAATTCCGCGAAGGCCATAATTTCGTCGATCCCAATAACAAAAAGCATTAAGGGCGAGGGGCTCGCCGGGTCCATCTTGTGAAAAGCACCTGCGTGCGAAAGACTGGACCCGGCAACTGAAGCGAAGCGATGGGCTGACCGAATGGCCCTGACGGCGGCCCTATAGAGGGTTTAGCGGACCCGCCGTCAGTGCCATAAAGGCTTTAGAAATCGAAAGACAGGCGCGCATAGTAGAAGCCGCCATTCAAGCCATAAGCGAGCCCCCGCAAGGGGAATTTGATATTGCCAAATTCTCCGCTGGGATCGCCGGTGATAAAGCGCAGCGGCGAATTATCGGCCAGTTTATTGGGCTTTTGATCCAACAGATTATTCGCCCCCACCGCGATTTGCGCCCAATCGGTGAGCTTATAGCGCAGTTCGAGATCGATCAGCACCGCCGCACCGGGGCGCAGGCGTTCTTCATCAGCCAGCCCCAATCCGGCGATGGCTTCAGGGGGAAAGCCCAGCCCCCGCGCGGTGAAAAAGCTGGTTTCTGTGCTGCCAAAATAATTGAAGCGCAGTACACCACCCCAGGAATCGCGCTCATAATCGAAGCTGGCATTGCCCCGCACCCGTGGCTGGCCGCGCTCCAAAAATACTTTCGATGGTTCGGGGAATAGAAAATTGGGATCCACACCATCGGGTGCCCTGACATTTTCCACGGTGGTTTTATTGAGATTGAGCGCGAAGGTGGAGGTCAGCGCCCCTCCGGCAAGGGTGGTATTGTGATTGATCACCACATCCACCCCTTTTGTTTCGGTATCGATGGCATTGGAGAAGAAATTCGCCTGACCAATGGCATTATCAATCAGAAACTGCTGGGCTGCAGGGGCATCATCCAGATCGCCGGGGCGCAGGGGATTTCCCAAAACGATCCGATCATCGATTTGGATCAAAAAACCATCCACGGTGATGGTGAGATTATTCAAAGGCTGCCAGACAAAGCCAGCGCTGAAGCTGTCGGATTCTTCCAATTGAAGATTATCGATGCCAAAAAAGCCCGGAAATTCCGACCCCACCGAGGCCAGCAGGGTTTCCGTCAGGCCTGCAGCGCTGGCTGTGGTCGCCACCTGGGTAAAGCCGATCTGTTGCAGGGAAGGTGCCCGAAAGCCCGTGGCCACGGCCCCGCGCAGGGCCAGTTGATCGGTGATTTCAACCCGGGAACTGACCTTCCATGTGAACTTATCGCCGATATCGCCATAATCTTCAAAACGACCGGCGACGCCCAAAGTCCAGATATCGCCGAAGGTCGTTTCAAGATCGGCATAAAGGGCATAATTATCGCGACCCGAGCTGCCCGCTGTTTCCGGGCGGAACCCGGGAAAAGCCTGAAAGCCACAGGTAGCCGCAGTTCCGGGATCGGTGATCGAGGGGATGAAGCGATTTTCCGGGCTCAAGCCGCAGGAAAAGCTTTCAAGCTGACCGGGCGTGATGCGAAAGGTTTCATCACGATATTCCGCCCCGAAGGCCACATAAAGCGTGCTGGGCAACAGATCATCGATCTGGCCTGCGATATCGGCATTGAAGGTAGCCTGTTCAAATTCCAAACTACCGGAAAAGCCCGATGTAGGCCCCAGATTAGCCACAATCTCGGCATCGGTGGCGCCGGGATTGTTATTCAAAAAATCGGCCGCAATCGAAACATTGGGGGCATTGCGGGTTCTGAGATCATAATCATTCTTGCCATAGACCGCCGAAACATCCCATGTCCAGGAGGTGCCCAGATCGCCGCGAAACCCTCCGGCAAAGGAAATATCTTCGGATTCATTGAGATCGCGGGGCAAAAAGCCTTCGGGGAAGGCCTGTGGCACCGCACGCGCCGGATTATTGGTAAAGCGGAAAAAACCGGCCCCCAAAGCTTCATTATAGGAATAGCCGCCAAAGCTGTAGAGTTCGACGCTATCCGATATGGGGGCAGCCATATTATACCACAGCATATAGCCTTCGGAATCCGCATCCCCCACCTGAAAACGCCGATCCCCGAAAAAGGGGCTGATATCGGCGCGATTGGTCTCTTCGGCATTGCGATATTCGGCGGTGAAATTGATGAACCCGCTTTCGCCCAAGGAAAAGCCACCATTGGCCTGGATTTGATAGCTTTCCCCATCGCCTGCAAAGGTTTGGCCAAGCTGGGCGGCAACATAAAATTCATTAACGCTTTCTTGCAATTCGATATTCACCACCCCGGCAATGGCATCAGAGCCATATTGGGCCGCCGCGCCATCCCGCAGAATTTCCACCCTTTGAATGGCCGCCGTAGGAATAGCATTGAAATCGGTGCCCGTGGCACCTTCGCCAATGGTGCCCGACAAGCCCAGCAAAGACCGCTGATGGCGGCGCTTGCCATTCACCAGCACCAGCACCTGATCAGGCCCCAGGCCGCGCAAAGTAGCCGGGCGGAACAGATCATTACCATCGGAAATCTGCGTGCGGGAAAAATTGAACGAAGGCGCCAAAGCCTGCAACATGGGGCCAAATTCGGTAAAGCCATTCTGGCGGATCGTTTCGATATTGATAACATCCACCGGCACCGCCGTATCAACAGAGGTGCGCCCCTTTACCCGGGTGCCCAGAGTGATGATTTCGTCGATCTGCGTGATGCCAAAGCTTTCACCATCTTCATTGCTTTGCGCGAAAGCCCCGGATGCCATCAGGCTCAGCAAAGGCAAAACCGCGACCGATCCCAGCAAAGCCTTATGATAACCGCGCCTGTTCGCATCATTTTGTTTTTTCACATGATCCTCCCGATCAAACTTGTTTCAAATCACCACATATTTGCCCGCCTGTTTTTCCCACAGGTCGGCTTTGTGAAACAAGGTTATATATTGAGAATTAAAAGCGCGATAAAAATCACTGTAAACGCGCATTTTATGAAGCAGTGTTGCTTCATGCTCACTATCCTTTTCATTTGCTTCCCTTATCACTACATGCTTGGGGTGATGTGTATAAGCTCTATGACAAGGATGTGTTTATGACCCATGCGATCAAGTCTGCGCCCTCAGTCGATCCGTTAGCCACGGCCCGCAAGGCCCTGAGAGCCGCAGGCTATGGGGATGAAGCTCAGGAAACACGTCACCTGCTCGAGGCCATTCCTTTTGATGATACCCAGCGCAAGGCGGTGGTGGAACGGGCCCGCTCGATCGTTCAGCGCTCGCGGGATTTAAGCTCTGAACAGGGCACCCTCGATGCTTTTTTGCAGGAATTCGGGCTCTCCAATCAGGAAGGCGTGGCCTTGATGTGTTTGGCAGAAGCCCTGCTGCGCATTCCTGATTCCGAAACTCAGGATGCGTTGATTTCCGAAAAAATCCGCACCGGCGATTGGTCGAGCCATCTGGGCAAATCCCACAGCCCCTTTGTGAATGCAGGCGTTTGGGCCTTGATGCTCACCGGGCGCATCATCAAGGTCGATCCCGCCATCAGCAAAGACCCCGCCGATTTCATGGATAAGCTGGTAAAGCGCACTGGCGAACCGGTGATCCGGCAGGCGGTCAATCAGGCGATGCGGATCATGGGGCGACAATTCGTTTTTGGCCGCTCCATCGGCGAAGGCCTGAAACGCATGAGCAAGATGCCCGACCAAAAGCAGCTTATGAGCTTTGACATGCTGGGCGAAGGGGCCCGCACTCAAGAGACCGCAGATCGCTATTTCAAGCTTTATAAAGACGCCATCGATGCGGTGGGCAAGCATGAAAGCGCAAAACTCGGGGGCCCCAATACACGCTCGTCAGTTTCGATCAAGATTTCCGCCCTGCATCCCCGCTATGAACTGACGAATGGCGATCAGGTGATGGCCGATGTCTATGATCGCCTGCATGATCTGGCCTTGCGGGCCAAAAACTATGATATCCAATTGACCATCGATGCCGAAGAAGCAGATCGTCTTGATCTGTCGCTCGATCTGTTTGAAGCGCTCGCCCGCTCGCCCGAGCTTTTGGGCTGGCCGGGGCTGGGGCTGGCTTTGCAGGCTTATCAAAAGCGCTCTCGCCATGTGGTGGATTGGCTTTATGCTCTGGCCCATGAAACCCATCGCCGTATTCCTGTGCGGCTGGTCAAGGGGGCCTATTGGGATACTGAAATCAAGCACGCCCAGGAACTGGGAATGCCTGATTATCCGGTTTGGACCCGCAAAGCCGCCACCGATTTATCTTATCTTGTGTGCGCGAAAAAGCTGATCGATGGGGGCGATGCCTTTTATCCCATGTTTGCCACCCATAATGCCCATAGCATTGCGGCCATCGAGGAAATGGGCCGCGATGCCGACTATGAATTCCAGCGTTTGCACGGCATGGGCGATGTGCTTTATCTGGCGGTGCGTCAGGAAATTCTGCGCCCGGTGAAGGCGCGCACCTATGCCCCCGTGGGCGCGCATCGCGATCTTTTGCCCTATCTGGTGCGGCGGCTTTTGGAAAATGGGGCCAATTCCAGCTTCGTCAATCGCTTCATGGATCAGAAAGTGCCGGTGGAAGAGGTCGTGCGCGACCCCATTTCGATCATCGAAGCCGATGAACAGGGGCGCCATGCCAATATTCCCCTGCCCCGCGATCTTTATGGCGAGGACCGGACCAATTCCAAAGGGCATAATCTACAGGATCAGCCGCAGCTTTCCTCGCTGAGAACCGCGATTGCCGAACATCATGATCGCCGCTTTGATCTGGCCAGCCTCATCAGTGGCAAGGCCGCCGGTGGCGCCCCGCAAGATGTGCTGTCGCCCATGGATCGGCGGGAAAAGGTGGGCAGCATCCGCATGGCCGGAAAAGACGATGCCATGAAGGCCCTGAAGGCAGCCCAAACCGCCTTTCCGGCATGGAACCGCACCAAGGCCACCGCACGCGCCGATATTCTGCGCAAAGCCGCCGATCTTTTGGAAGACAACACCGCCCTCCTGATCAGCCTGATGGTGCGCGAAGCCGGAAAAACTTTATCTGATGGCATTGCCGAAGTGCGGGAAGCCGTTGATTTCTGCAGCTATTACGCTATGATGGCGGAAAAGCAATTCGGTGCCCCTACCCCCCTGCCCGGCCCCACGGGCGAGCGCAATGAGCTGATGCTGGAAGGGCGCGGGGTGTTTCTTTCGATTTCGCCATGGAATTTCCCCCTCGCCATTTTCACCGGGCAGGTGATGGCGGCCCTCGCAGCGGGCAATACCGTACTCGCCAAGCCTGCCGAGCAAACCTCACTGATTGCAGCCTTTGCCACCGAACTGTTTCATCGCGCCGGGGTGCCTGCCGATGCCCTGCATCTTTTAGCGGGGGATGGCCCCGAAGTGGCGGGCCCTCTGGTCGAGGATGAAGGCATTGCCGGGGTTGTCTTTACCGGCTCCACCGAAGTGGCGCGGCTGATCAACCGTAATCTGGCCGCCCGCGAAGGGGCGATCGTGCCGCTGATCGCTGAAACCGGCGGGCAGAATGCGATGATCGTCGATAGCACCGCTCTGCCCGAACAGGTCTGCGATGCGGTGATGGAAAGCGCTTTCGGCTCGGCCGGGCAGCGCTGTTCGGCCTTGCGTATCCTGTGCGTGCAATCCGATGTCGCCGATGAAGTCATTCAGATGATCAAGGGGGCCCTGGCTTTGCGCAAGCTGGGCGATCCGGTGAAGCCGGAAACCGATATCGGCCCGATCATCGATGAAGAGGCCCGCGCGGTGTTGCAAAAGCATGTCGAGCGGATGGACAAGGACGCCCGCTTCATCGCCCGCGCGCCTCTTGATGAAAGCCTTCAACATGGCTGCTTTTTTGCCCCGGCGATCTATGAGATTTCGTCTTTGGCGCAATTGGATCGCGAAGTATTCGGCCCGGTTTTGCATATTCTGCGTTATAAAGCCGATCAGCTTGATCAACTGATGCACAATCTGGCCGCCACCGGCTATGGGCTGACCTGCGGGATACATTCCCGCCTTGAAGGCCGCTATCTGGGCCTTTTCGAAAAATCCATCGCGGGCAATGTCTATATCAATCGCAATATGGTGGGGGCCGTGGTGGGCGTTCAGCCCTTTGGCGGACGCGGGCTATCCGGCACCGGCTTCAAAGCCGGGGGGCCGCATTATCTGCTGCGCTTTGCCAGCGAACGGGTGCGCACGATCAATACCGCAGCGATTGGCGGCAATACCGATCTCTTCCGCCTGATCGGCTGAATCTCGGTACGCCATAAAAAAAGAGAGACCAAATGAAATGCAAAGGGGGGGATCTTTTGATCAGCCCCCAGACTTTTTCCACATATCGGCGGGATCAAAGCTCAGGGATGAGGCGCGTGTCCAGACCTGTGACTGGCAAAAAACCAGCCAGCAGCCTTTCACCTCAAGGCTGTTTTCATCTTTCAGATGCAATTGCGCACGATAGGATTTGCCGGACCGGGGATCATGGATCCGACCATCCTGAAGGCCATCATCATCCAGCAGAAAATCGCTAAGGATCATCGCGCCCAGCCGTTCTCCGCTTTTGGTCCAGATGATATTGCCGCAAATCTTCTGATCGCTGATGGTATCATCACAAGGCTGCACAACAACCGCCGAGCGATCCCCATCGGTTTTCCACACACCCAAAACCGACGCAGCCTGCGGATCGGCCAATCCCTGCGGAATGGCGGAAAACAGAACGATGGAGGCAGCGGAAAGAAGGGCCAGAGCTTTACCGGAAAAACGCAACATGGACATACCCTGTGGAAAAATGGAAAATGCGCGAACGGCTAAAGAGAGCAGTTCCCGAAAATCTGAGCATAGCTAGGAAGGGAATAAGACAAAATAAAGGCAAAAATGATGCTGAAAGCCGCTCTCACCGACCTGTGATGCGCGATACCCACCAAGTGATGCGAAAAAGCCGCACTTTCCGCTCAAAACCCTTTCGGGATCACCAATTTACGATTGAGCGATACGGAAAAAATCAGGCCGAAAGCGGTCAGCATCGTCAGCATAGCCGAGCCGCCATAGGAAATCATCGGCAAAGGCACCCCAACCACCGGCAAAATACCCATCACCATCCCTATATTGATGAACACATATAAAAACATGGTCAGGGAAAGCCCGGCGGCCAGCAATCGGCCGAATTGATTGCGGCACGTGACCGCCACATAAAATCCATAGGCCAGCACGAAAAGATAAAGGGCTATCACCCCCATCCCGCCAACAAGGCCAAATTCTTCGGCCAAAGCCGTGAAGATGAAATCGGTTTTCATTTCGGGCAAAAAATTAAGATGGCTTTGGGTGCCCATCAAAAAGCCCTTGCCGGTGAGCCCACCCGATCCCAAAGCAATTTTTGATTGCATGATCTGATAGCCAGCCCCCAAAGGATCGCTTTCAGGATTGACGAAGGTTAAGATCCGTTGCTGCTGATAATCACGCAAAAAACCCCAAGCCACAGGCACCGCCGCTGCAACCGCCATCGTTCCCCCCAAAAACAGCCATTTCGGCGCCCCCGCCAAAAACAGCACCGCCATCCCCCCGGCGGCCAGCATTAAAGCCGTTCCCAGATCGGGTTGGCGAACGATCAGGGCCATGGGCAAAAGAACCATCAAAAAAGGCGGAATCAACCGCACATATTGGCCCGATTGGGTGGCATTCAGGCTATGATAATAACGGGCCATCGCCAGAACGAGGGCAATTTTCATGATTTCCGATGGCTGCAAGCGCATGAAGCCAAGATCAAGCCAGCGCTGCCCCCCCATGCCCACAACCCCAATGAATTCTACGGCAATAAGCAAAGCCAATGCCCCAAAATAGGCGGGATAAGCCAATTGAAACCAGAAACGCAGATCCACAAGGCCAATGGTGATCATCACCAAAAACAGAATGCCAAAGCGAATGGCCTGTTGCCGCGCCCAGGGATCGAAATGTCCGCCCCCCACGGAATAGAGCATGGCCACACCCACCCCGGCGATCAGGATCAAAACCGCAATCACCAGCCAATTCAGATCCAGAAGCTTTTGCGGCAGGCTGCGCTTCACCTTGCGCGGTGCGAAAAGATAAGCTTCACTCATTCAATCACCCACAAAACTGCTGCCCGGGGGCATCTGCGCCGCCCCCAAGGCCCGGCGCATCTGATCAAGGGCCGGGCGGCCCGCCGGATCGCGTTCCAAGGTCTGGGCCATCACATCCCGGGCCACCGGTGCCGCCGCACTGGCCCCGCCGCCCCCATGTTCGATCAGAACACAACAGGCATAGCGGGGCTTATCAGTGGGGGCATAGGCAACAAACCAGGCGTGATGGCGGGCCTGCCAAGGCAAATCTTCCTGCTTTACATCATTATCGCGCATTTCACGGGTAATGCGGCGCACCTGTGCCGTACCGGTTTTTCCCGCCATTGAAAGGCCATTCCACGACAGACGCGATTGATAGGCGGTGCCACGATATTCCAGAACCTTTTCCATACCACGCCGCACCACGGCCAGATGATCGCCAGCAAAATCAAGCCGTGGCCATCCCCCATTGGGGGCTGCGGGTAAAGCCCGGGCATCAGGCCCGATGGCCCGCACCAGCCTTGGCCGCACCATATAGCCCCCATTGGCCAGCCTTGCGGTCATCACCGCCAATTGCACGGGGGTAGCGAGCAAAGCCCCCTGCCCGATGCCCACATTCAGGGTTTCGCCACCCATCCAGGGTTCGCCGGTGGTGGCAATTTTCCAGCCCGGTGTGGGCACCAGTCCTTTCGATTCCCCGCCAACTTCAAGATCGAAAACCTGACCAAGGCCGAAATTCCGCGCCCATTGCGCCAGTCTTTCAATCCCCAATTCATGGGCAATCGTATAAAAATACACATCACAAGACCGGGCCAAAGCATCTTCCATATTCATGGCGCCATGGCCTTCCCGACGCCAGCAATGCCACACATTATCCCCTAAGCGATGGCGACCATTGCAATAAATCGTTTTTTCGGGGGTGATGATCTTATGGTGCAAAGCGGCCAGCGCCGTCACCATCTTGAAAACCGATCCGGGTGGATATTGCCCGGTAATGCATTTATCAATCAATGGTTTGCGCGGATCGCGTAAAAGCGCCGCCCAATTTTCCCGGCTGATCCCCAGATTAAAGCTATTGGGATCATAGGCTGGGGTCGAGACATGGGCATAGATATCCCCGGTATCGATATCCATCACGACCACGCCTGCGGCTTCTTCGCCCAGGCGCTGCGCAATTGCCCGTTGCAATCCCATGTCGATGGTCAGCGCCACCTGATCACCGGGAATACCTTCGGTGCGCCCCAATTCCCGAATGGTGCGACCATAAGCATTGACCTCAACCCGGCTTGAGCCTGCCCGTCCGCGCAAAATCCGATCATAGCTGCGCTCCACCCCCCGCTTGCCGATCTTGAAACCGGGCAAGGTGAGCAGCGGATCGCCATCCATCTCTTCTTCATTGGCGGATCCCACATAACCCACGATCTGGCTGGCCACCGGACCATCAGGATACCAGCGGCTCAAACCGCTATCGGGCTGAATCCCGGCCAGATCGGGGGTCGAGACATTGATTTTGGCAAAATCCTCCCAGGAAAGCCCCTGCGCCACCGTCACCGGCAAAAATTTACGCTGCCGGGCAATCTGGGTTTCAACCCGGCGCAGATCGCGTTCGGTCAGATGAATGATCTGCCCCAGCCTTTGCAGCGACAAGCGGACATCAAGGCTTTGTTCGGGGATCAGGAAAACCCGATAATCCTGACGATTGCTGGCAATGGTTTCGCCAAAACGATCTACGATATCGCCCCTGTGCGGGGCCAGCATCCGAATGGAAATGCGATTTTCTTCGGCCAGCATTTCATATTGATCGGCTTCCACCACCCCAAGATAATAAAGCCGCCCGGCCAGAACCGTGGTCAAAAGCCCCTGCGCCCCGGCCAGCAAGGCCGCCCGGCGGGAAAATGTCTTAAAGCGTGAGGTATCAGATGCCATGATCCTCTTTCAAAAATCCGCTTTTATCATCTTATCGAACCAGCCGAAAATCCAGCCAAAAAGCGGATAAGCCGCAAGGGTGACAAGACCTTGGGCAATCACCGGCATAGCCGATAGATTAACCCCATAATAAAGGCTGGCAATGATCCACGACAAGAGCATGGCCAAAAACATCACCGGAACAAAGCCCAGCCATCCCACGGCAAAAGACTGGCGCACAAACAGCGCCTGTTGATTGGATAGCACGATCTGGGCAATCATCAGAACCAGCATATTCAGCCCCGGCGGCCCGCCCGACAGCATATCGAGAAAAAATCCGATGGCCGCCACCAGCCCGATGGGCAAAAGATCGGGCCGATGGATCGACCAGTAATAAACAACGATCAAAGCCATATGCGGCAAGGGCACCCCGCCGCTGGCATCGCCATAGGGCAGATGCATGATGATGATCAAAACCGCCGCAATCACCGCAGGCCCAAAAGACCGCAACAGCGCTAGGCCAAATCCGCCTGTCCGCTCGCTCATGGCTCGATCACCCTGGCTGCGCCCTCGTTATTTTGCGCATCAACAGGGGCATCCTGGGGCGACGGTTCCATATCCAGATCGCGCAAAACCGGCTTTAAAACCTGCACGAATTCCAATCTGTCGAGCAAAGCCACCGGCTTGATCAACACCTCTTTCGAGGCATCGGCCACCACATGCCCCAATAAAATATCAGGGGGAAAAATGCCGCCATCGCCGGTCGTGACCACCGCATCACCGGGCATCGGATCCACACCGGGGGGCAAAAAGACCAATTCCAAAAGCAGCCCATTGCGGCCCCGGGCAATGGCCGGATCGCCGGTTCTTTGCAGCCGCACCGGCACTCGGCTGTTCAGATCGGTGATCAGCAAAACCCGCGCCGCCAGTTCACCGGCAGCAAAAACCCGCCCCACAAGCCCCAATTCATCGACCACGGGCTGATTATCCCGCACCCCATCAGCCCGCCCGGCATTGATGATCACGCTGCGCACAAAGGGCCCGCCGGCCACCCCCACGATCCGTGGGGTGGCGATGGGGGTATTGCGCAATTTCGGGGCATTGAGAAAAACCCGCAGGCGGGCATTTTCCCGCTCCAGCGCCCGGGCCGCCGCCTGCCATTGCAAGAGCCGCTCATTTTCGGCTTTCAAGCGGCGGTTTTCCGCCAGCAAAGAGGTCAGCGATCCGGCCCATTCGATGGCCGCATCGGCGCGCTCCACCGGCCGGGACAAAACCTGTAGAAAAGGCCGGGCAAAATCCCCCGCCACCCCGCGCATTCTATCGATCAGCGGATGATCGATCCGACCCAGCAAAAGCAGGGTAAACGCCACAAACAACAAGCCCGCAAACAACCGGCGACCCGTCCGGCTGGCCAAAAGGTGCCTTGATGTTTTGGCAAGGGGCGCTTTCAAGAGCAAAGCCCCCCGCCATCATGACGGCAAAAAATGCTTTCAATCGTCGGTAAGAAGAACATGCTTGAGAACCTCTTCCTCCAAAGAGCGGCCAGTGCCCAGCGCCACACAGGTCAAAGGTTCATCGGCAACGGAAACCGGCAGCCCGGTGGCTTCGCGCAGAACCTTTTCCAGATCGGCCAGCAGCGCTCCGCCTCCGGTCAGAACGATCCCCTGATCAACGATATCGGCAGCCAGTTCCGGGGCCGTTTGCTCCAGGGCCACCTTCACCCCTTCAATGATCGATCCCACCGGCTCGGCCAAAGCTTCGGCAATCTGAAGCTGATTGATGGTGATTTCCTTCGGCACGCCATTCATCAGATCACGGCCCTTGATTTCAAGGGATAAACCCACCCCATCCTGGGGTTCCATAGCGGTGCCGATCTCTTTTTTGATGCGCTCGGCAGTGCTTTCCCCGATCAGCAGATTATGATTGCGGCGGATATAGGCGATGATCGCCTCATCCATCTTGTCGCCGCCCACCCGCACACTGGTGGCGAAAACGATCCCACCCAAGGAGAGCACCGCAACTTCTGTGGTGCCGCCGCCGATATCCACCACCATCGAGCCCTGAGGCTCGGTGACCGGCAGGCCCGCCCCAATGGCCGCCGCCATGGGTTCCTCGATCAGATAAACCTTCGATGCCCCCGCTTCTTCCGCCGCTTCGCGGATCGCCCGGCGTTCAACGGCAGTGGAGCCCGATGGCACACAGATCACAACCTGCGGGCTGGCAAAAGAGCGGTTATGCACTTTTTTGATGAAATGCCGGATCATATGCTGGGCGATTTCAAAATCGGCGATCACCCCATCGCGCAAGGGACGGATCGCTTCGATATTGCCGGGCGTGCGCCCCAGCATCATCTTGGCCTCATTGCCCACCGCCAGCACCTGCCGCCGTCCCGATGTGGATTTCATCGCCACAACCGAAGGTTCATTTAAAACGATGCCCCGACCCTTCACATAAACCAGCGTATTCGCGGTTCCCAGATCGATGGCCATATCCGATGAAAACATACCAAGAATTTTTGAGAACATTCTGACCCGAACCTTTTCGATTGATCGCCCGCATCTTTTTGGCTCCCGGAATAGGGGCCAGTCATCAACATGCAGGATTATTGGCGTTTGAGCATAGTTAAGACAGCACCGCAAGAGCACAGGCACCGATCCCGATCGCGAAAGCCATATTGCCGTGCATTCGTTAAAATTTCGCTGGCGAAATGAAGATCATGCACGATTATGGCATCCCTTTTATTTTTATTGGCTTGGCTTGGCTTTCAGCCTTTTTCGACCAGCCATGGCATCAAGGCGCGCACCCGTTCTCCGGCGGCTTCGAGTCCATCATGACGATGCGCCCGAAACCGCATGAGATCAGGGCTTCCTTTTCTTGTATCGTCAAAAAGCCGCTGTGCAAATGCGCCAGATTGAATCTCCGTCAAAATACGCTTCATTGTCTGGCGCATCCGATCATCCACCAGTGCCTCGCCCGCCAGATAGCCGCCATATTCTGCAGTATTGGAAATGGCCTGCCGCATTTTTTCCGGCCCGGCTTCAAACATCAGGTCAACCACCAGCTTGGCTTCATGCACACATTCAAAATAGGCCACCTCCGGCGCATAGCCCGCTTCGATCAGGGTATCATATCCGGCGACGATCAAAGCCGGGATGCCCCCGCACAGCACCGCCTGTTCGCCAAAAAGGTCGGTTTCGCATTCTTCGCGAAAGCTGGTTTCCACCATCCCCGCCCGGCCACAGCCAAGGCCCGAGGCATAGCCAAGGGCGATCTCCATGGCCGCCCCGGTGGCATCCCGGCCCACCGCGATCAAACAGGCAAGGCCACGGCCCGCCAGATATTCGGCACGCAACCAGCGCCCGGCCCCCTTGGGCCCGATCAAAAACAGATCCACATCATCAGCAGGCCTGATCGCGCCAAAATGAACGGCCAAACCATGGGCAAAGCCCAAAGCCGCGCCGGGCCGCAAGAAAGGCGCCACGGCGCTTTCATAAATGGCGGGGATCACCTCATCAGGCAGGGTCATCATCACAATATCGGCGATTGTCACGGCCTCGGCAAAGGGCAGCACCATAAAGCCCGCATCCCGGGCTTTGGCCCCGCTCGATTGGCCGGGATCGCGCGCGCCGATGATCACATCAAAGCCGCTATCGCGCAGATTAAGGGCATGGGCATGGCCCTGATTGCCATAGCCCAATATGGCAATCTTCTTGCCATGAAGGGCCGCCGGGTCACAATCCTTGTCGGTATAAACAGTCATCGGCATAGGGCGTCTCGTCACTCATTCAAAGGGGTTTTCGCCATCACTGCCATCTGGGCCTCAAGGCTTTGAAGGGCGGCTTCGGGCTGGCCAGCATCGATCATCGGCCAATGGGAAAATTGCGTTCTGATCCATGTTTGCTGGCGTTTGGCATAATGACGCGTTTGTTTCTGGGCAAGGGCGATGGCCTCGGGCAGATCGATTGTCCCCGCAAGATAATCGCCCAAAGGGGGCACGCCCAAAGCTTTCATCACCGGCAAGGCGGGATCAAGGCGTCGGGCCAAGAGGGCCTGCACCTCATCCAAAGCCCCCTGATCCAGCATGTCGTGAAAGCGCATATCGCAGCGCGCATAAAGCACATCGCGCGGCAAATCGAGCGCTGCCAAAGCCAAAGTCTGCTGTTCATGATCTGCGCTAAGGCATCCCGGCAACCGCCGCGATTGAAAGGCGAGCAGGGATTGCCCGGTCGCCCTGATCACCTCAAAAGCCCGGGCAATCCGCTGGCTATCCGCCGTTTCCAGCTTTTGCGCCATCGCCGGATCAATCGCATCAAGGGCGCGATGCATGGCTTCGGGGCCACAGGCGGCCATTTCCGCCCGCACCTCATCCCTGATGGCCTGGGGAATACCCGGCACCGGGGCCAGCCCTTCGATCAATGTCCGCAGATAAAGCCCGGTGCCCCCCACAAAAATAGGCAGCAAACCCAAATCCCGGGCCCGAGTGACTTCCAAGGCCGCCAAGGCATGCCACCGCGCCGCCGAGCAAAGCTCGGCCCCATCCAGCACGCCATATAAACGATGGGGAACATGGGCCGGATCATAGCCATCGGCATCCAGATGCGGCTGGGCGCTCAAAACGGGAAGATCGCGATAAATCTGCATGGAATCGGCATTGATCACCACGCCGCCATGGCGCTGTGCCAAAACGGCGGCCAAAGCCGACTTGCCGCTGGCCGTTGGCCCTGCGATAAGGATCGCCGTCACGCTCACCGATGGAGTCCCCTTTTGATGCCCGAAACGAAAGCGAACGCCGCTATTCTTACCCTGATCGCAAAGCCCCGCCAAGGCAAGCTTGCATTGGCCCGCGATCTGGCCCGAAGCTGCCTTTCTGATCTGGCCACCCCCCTTGATGAAAGCCTGCTGGCCGAGCACAGGGCCCTTGATATCGCCTTTCGCTATGATCCCCGGCATCAGGATCTGGCGACCATCCGCAAAAGCCTTGATCAGGCCTTTGCCGATCATCCTGATCTCGCCACCGATATCGCCGTGCAAGATGCCCCTAATCGAAGAAAAGCGCTTTTGATCGCCGATATGGATTCCACCATGATCACCGTGGAATGTATCGATGAACTGGCGGATTTCGCCGGTATCAAAGACAAAATCGCCCTGATCACCGAAGCGGCGATGCGCGGCGAGCTTGATTTTGAAGCCGCCCTTCATGAACGGGTGGCTTTGCTGTCGGGCCTTGATGAAGCCACCCTTTTGCGCTGCTATGAAGAGCGGGTAACCCCCATGAGTGGTGCCGAAACACTGGTAAAAACCATGCGCGCCCATGGGGCCTATTGCCTGCTGGTATCCGGCGGCTTTACTTTTTTCACCAGCCGGATCGCCCAGCATCTGGGCTTTGACGACCATCGCGCCAATGTGCTGGATATCGAAGGCGGGCGGCTGACCGGGCGGGTGCGCCAACCGATCATCGATGCCAACAGCAAATTAACCGCTTTGGAAGAAACGGCCAAAAACCGCAAGCTGCACCCATCCCAGATCATGGCGGTGGGGGATGGGGCCAATGATATTCCCATGATCAAGGCCGCCGGATTGGGCATTGCCTATCATGCCAAGCCCAAAACCGCCGCCGCCGCTGATCTGGCCATCCATCATAATGATCTCAGCGCCCTGCTTTATATTCAGGGCTATCGGGACAGCGATTTTTACTGCGCCTAAAAGCCAAGCCCTTAATGGAAATAGCTGGCCCCATTGATATCGATGGTCGCCCCGGTGGCATGATGGGCCAGCCCCGCGAATAAAAAGGCAATGATATTGCCGATTTCAGCAGGCGGTGCCGCTTCGCCCATGGGGATTTCCGCCAAAGCCGTAGGGGTGCTTTCAATGCGCGGGGCCACCCGTTCGGTGAGAACCCAGCCCGGCGCAATACAGTAAGCGCGGATGCCATCCCTGGCATAGCCCTTGGCCAAAGAACGGGTGAGCGCCACCACAGCACCTTTCGATGCGGCATAATGCATGGCATCGGGCAGATCGCCGCGAAACGCCGCCCGACTGGCGATATTGATGATCATCCCCGGCCGCCCTTCCGCCTTGAAATGCAAAACCGCCGCGCGGCACAGATCGGCCACCGCCCGCACATTCACCCGCCAGACCAGATCCCAATCGGCATCCCATGCCGCAATCGCATCTTCAGGCCCGCTATAGGGCATGGCGGCGGCATTGTTCACGATCCCATCCAGCGCCCCCGCCCATGCCACCGCATCGGCAAACAAGGCCCGCACAGCATCCTGATCGCCCAGATCGGCCCCCAGCACATGCACCCGCTCAGGGCCATAGTCTGCCAAAAGATCGGCGGCTTTCGCCTTATCATGATGATAATGCAAAACCAGCCTTGCCCCGGCTTCCAGCAAAACCCGCGCCGAAGCCGCCCCGATCCCTTTGGAAGCCCCGGTGATGAGATAGGTTTTCCCCTCAAGCGTGATCATCATCAGCCCCTTTCGCAAAAAGCCGGGATGGATCGGCAAAGCTTTTGAATTCAAGGGCATTGCCTGATGGATCGCGCAAAAAGAACGTGCCCTGCTCCCCGGGCTTCCCCTGAAAGCGGATGCGCGGCGCCAACAGAAAATCCACCCCTGCATCGCTTAAGCGGCGGCCTAAAGCCTGCCAATCATCCCATGGCAAAACGGCCCCGAAATGGCGCACCGGCACCGCATCGCCATCCACCCCATTGCTCCGAACCTCGCCACACTCTTCTGGTCGCAGATGGGCGGTGATCTGATGGCCAAAAAAATCGAAATCGATCCAATGGGGGGATCGCCTGCCAATAAGGCAGCCCAAAAGGCCGGCATAAAAGTCTTCGGCCTGTGCCATATCATGCACTGGGAAGGCCAGATGAAAGGGGATGTGCTGTGTCATGCGCTGCAATGTGCCAGACCTTTTGAGCCAGTGCAATCGGCACGAAGACCAACAGCAAAAGCGCCGATCTTCAGGGCTCGCTGCGCCCCACCGGCACCAGCCAATGCGGGCCGCGCGCCACCCTGATGCCATAGCTGCGCGCCAGATTATGATCATCAAGCACATGATCCGCCGCACCTTCGGCAATGATCCGGCCCTCGTGCATCAAGACCAGACGATCCGCATAGCGCGCTGCCAGATTGAGATCATGCAAAACCACCAGAACCCCGCAACCGGCTTTGGCTTCTTCGGCCAGCAGATCCATCATGTGAAAGGCATGGGCCGGATCAAGGGCCGCCACCGGCTCATCGGCAAGCAGAAAAGGCGCACCCGTGGCCAGGGCCCGCGCCAGCAAAACCCGGGCGCGTTCACCTGCTGATAAATGCGTGGCCGGGCGATCCGCCAGATGGAGGCAACCGGTTCTGGATAACGCCTGATGAATGGCGTCCCGATCCGCATCAGGGGCGGCATGAAAGGCATCCAGATGCGGCAAGCGGCCCAAAGCCACCAGCCGTTCCACGCTCACCGGCCAATGGATCACCGCATCCTGCCCCAGCCACGCCCGCTGCCGTGCCGCTTTGCGGATCGATGCTGTTGAGGCGCTGACCGGCACATTTTGCGCCCCTGCACGATAGGGCAAAAGCCCGGCCAGGGCCTTTAACAAGGTGGATTTTCCCGCCCCATTGGGGCCGATCAGGGCCACCAATTCCCCCGATGAAACGGCCAGAGACGCCCCTTTAACGATCTCTTGCCCATCAAGGCTGATGCTGATATCGCGCACGGCCAGGCTCATCGCATCAGCCTTCTGGTGGACCAGATGAGATGGAGGAACACCGGCGCCCCGATGAGAGCGGTGACCACCCCCAGCTTTAATTCCTGCCCGCCGGGCAACAGCCGCACAAGGCTATCCGCGCCCAGAAGCAAGGCCGCCCCCCCCAGCGCACTGGGCCATAAAAGCCGCGCCGGATCATAGCCCACCCAAGGCCGCAGGATATGGGGCACCACCAGCCCCACAAAGCCGATGGCCCCCGCCACCGCCACCCCCGCCCCCACGCACAGGGCCGCCCCCAAAGTGACCAGAAGGCGCAGGCGCGCAGGATTGATGCCTAAGGATTGGGCCGTTTCCTCGCCCAGAACAAGGCCGCGCAAGCCCCGACCCGACAGCAGCAAAAGCGCCATGCCCATAATGATGAAGGGTGCGGCCATCATCACATCCCGATGGCTGCGATCGGCAAAGCTGCCCATCAACCAATGCACCATATCCGCGAGGGCAAAAGGATTGGGCGACAGATTGAGCGCCAGCGCCGTGAGCGCCCCGGCCAGGGCATTGATCGCCACCCCCGCCAAAATCAGGCTCAGCACACTGGCATCCCGGCGCGCCAAAACCAAAAGCAAAGCGGTGGCGAGAAACGCCCCGGTCATCGCCGCCAAGGGCACCGACAAGGACAAGCCCGCCGCCGAGAAATACAGCGCCAAAACCGCCCCAAACCCGGCACTGGCCGAAACCCCGATCACCCCCGGTTCGGCCAAAGGATTGCGCAATAAACCCTGCAAAGCCGCCCCCGACAGGCCCAGCGACCCCCCCACCAAAACCGCCAGCAAAGCGCGCGGCAAACGGATCTGCCAGAAAATCGCCTGCAAGATGCCGTCATCCCCATCAAAGGCTTTGAACAGATCTGATAATCCCAGATCCGCAGGCCCCAAAAACAAGGAGAAAACAAACAGCACCAAAACCAATAGACTCAAAAACAGCCCTAAAGCCCCATGATGCAGGCGAGCGGGAGCGGCTCTCATCATCATCGCCCCCCCACTGGCTGCTGGGGCTGCTGGGGCTGCTGGGGCTGCTGGGGCTGCTGGGGCTGCTGGCCATTTTGCGCTGAAATCCCGGCCGCAAGCTGATCGGATTGGATGGCCTGTTGCTGGCGCAGGTCCAGAAGGCGCTCCACCGCATCCACCAGAAAAAATCCGCCGCAGCCCCAATCCTGTGCGGGCACTTCATAATGCCGGGCATCGCGCATCAGCTTTTCGGTCAGGGGATGATGGGAAAAGCGCCAGGCCGCTTGCCAGCCCCGGCGTTCGTTGAAAAAAGAACTGATCACCACATCCGGCGGCGACAGGGCCAAAGCCTCGATAGATAAATCCGACCAGCCCGAAACCCCTTGTTGATCAAGATGATTATCCAATCCCGCAAGGCGCATGACCTCATCGATATAGGTGCCTTTGCCTGCGGTGATGCCCGATGGGGTGATATAAAGCGCCTGTGGCCGTGGCCCCGGGCCATCGAGCCGGTCGCGGAGCTTTAAAGCCGCATCAAGACGCCGTTCGATCTCGGCCAGAAGCCTTTCCGCGCGGGCTTCGCGGCCCAAAGCCGCCGCCGTGATTTGCAAAGCCTCAAGCCCATGGGCCAGGCTTTCTGAATAGCCGATATCAATCGTTTCGATGCCGAAACTTTCAATCATTTCCAATGATTTTAAATGACCAAGTCCGGAATGGATCACCAGATCGGGGCGGAGCGCCAGAATCTCTTCGGCCTCGCCCCGATGTTGGCGGATGCCCGCCATCCGATCTCGCCCCCAGGCATAGGGGGCCCGGGCATCGGGGCTCAGCGCCAGAATATCTTCGGGCGCCGCCAGAGCCAGCAGATAGGCATCCGCACAATAATCAAGGCTGATGATACGGGATGGCACAGGCTCCGCCCGGAGCGGCAAGGAAGCCAGCAAAATCAGCCAGATCAGCATCATCCGGGCGGTTATTTTATGCGCCATCCCCATCCCCTAAAATGCCGCCCGGATACCGGCAAAGGCCCCAAGCCCGGGGGTGTTGAAGCCCAAAACGGTCTGGAAAGATTGATCCAGCGCATTTTCAAGGCGCGCCACCGCATCCACCCCATCAAACAAACGATAGCGCGCGGCCACGGTCATCAGCACAAAATCATCAAGCACGACACGCTGTGCGGGAAAGCTCGAAAAATCGAGATCATCCTGATCGCCGGTATAGTGCACCGAAGCGGTGAGGCTGCCGCGTTGGGATAAAAATCGCCATGTGCCTGAAAGGCTTGCCTGATGGCGGGCCCGCCGCACCTCGCGGCTTTGATCGGGTTCTTCGGCATCAAGCCATGTATAGCTGCCAAAAATTTCCAGATTATCATGGGGTTGATAAAGCAGGCTCAGTTCCACGCCCCGGCGATCGCTTTTGCCGATCTGGTTTTCCACCGATGATAAAAAACTGGTGGCATCAAAAACGCTGACGATTTCATCGCGCAGGGTGGATGAAAACCATGTGAGATCGAAAACCAGCGTTTCATCGAGCCATGTTTTTTCCAGCCCCAGATCCCAGCCTTTCGCCTTTTCCGGGCTGAGATTTTCATTGCCGATAAACTGCCCCGGAAAAAAGCCGAAGCGATCAAAAAATGTGGGGTCCGATACCCCCGTGCCAAAGCTGCCATGAAGCCGGATAGCGGCAGGCAATTGCCATGAAGCGGTGGAGCGCCAGGTGGTCGCATCCTTGAAATCACCATTCAGATCATGGCGCACGCCCAGGGTGAAATAAAGCCCCGGCCAAACATCGCTGCGCATTTCCCCGATGAACGAGCTTTGATCATCTTTCTGATCCTGATTGGATGGATCATCGAGATCGGCATTGATCGATTTGAAATCCAGCTCTTCATGCTCGACCGCCAAGGTGACATCGGTGGAAGGCAGGGCAAAGCTGCTTTGATAGCCAAATTTCAGCCGCTGACCTTCAAAGGAATTGGTGAACTGGCTTTGGGCAAAATTATCGCTGTCGGTATCGGTAAACGCCACCCAGATCCGTTGCCGCCAGCGCTCGTCAAACAGATCGAGCCGGGCATCCGCCTGCCCGTAAAAGGCATCAAACGAGCGGTCGAGATCGGCATCAACGATCTGGCCGGTGGCAAAATCCTGCTGATCAAATTCACTATTTGCCGACACCCGGCGCAAGACCAGCCCCAGGCGCAACTGATCGGTGGGTTGGGCCTTGATCTTGGCGGAAAGGGTGAGATTTTCATAACCATCGCGTTCATCACCAGTGGGGCTGGCCGAGACACCATCCGTATTGAGATAACCCACCGAAACCGTGGCCCCCAACCGCTTGGTGCCGCCCGCAAGGGTGGTGCCAAGGCGCGCCGTGCCAAAGGAACCCCCTTCGGCCAGGGCTTCCACCTCGAACCCTTCAACCGGCTCTTTGGTCAGGATGCTGATCACCCCGCCAATGGCTTCCGAGCCATAAAGCGCGCTTTGCGCCCCCTTGATCACCTCGATCCGCTCGATCCCCGTGGTCAGCACATCGGCGAAATCAAGCTCGAAATTGCCCACCGGATCGGTGGCTTCGATCCCATCGATCAACACCAAGGTCTGGTTTCCCTCGGCCCCACGGATGCGGATCTGGGTCTGGCTGCCCAATGGCCCGGTGGGGCTGACAGACACCCCCGGCACATCGCGCAAAAGATCAGACAATAATGGAACCTGCCTGGCCTCGATCCGCGCCCCATCAATCACCGAAACCGAAGCCCCCAGCAGATTTTTTGCAACCGGCTCGCGGGTGCCGGTGATGATCAGTTCCTCAAGGGGGGGCTTTGATTCATCAATCTGGGCCATCATCGGATCACGCCCCTCAACCGATAGGGATTTTTGAGCCAAAAGCGGCTTGGAGGCCAACACACAGCATAAAACACAGGATGCAAAGGCACCCTTCAACAGTCTTCTCACGGCGAAACTCCCGTTCACGTCATTGCAAAACGGGCCACCGGCCAAGATCAATATTGGAATAGAAGGAAAATCCCGCGTTGATCCACACCAGCACCCATGATGTCGCCGCTGCGGAAGTCCGCTCCTTATGGCTGGTCCCGGCCCAAGGAAGACGACGGGGTGGCAGGTCTCCTGGCTTGCGGGTCATTGGTCTGATGCGCTGCCTTCCCGAAGCGATGACGCTTCAGTGGCTTATGATGCGCGGACCTTTCCGCTTACAGTTGCGGGCACAGCCGCGGTTTTGAACCGCGTTCCCTTTTGGCCCCCGATCACTCGAAGGCACCACCATCGCCGACCATAAGCACAAAGCATCCGATCAGCAAGGGCTATCATCCGGCTTTTTAGGTGCCTCATCAGAGTGCGCTTCGGGGGGCGTTTCGGGGTCGGTTTCTCTGTTAGAATTTGGGCCATCATCATCGAGCAGAATGCGCGCCGCCGCCCCATCGAGATCATCATATTGCCCCGAGCGCAAAGACCATAAAAAGGCGGCAAGGCCCAGCCCCCCCAAAAACAGCGCGATGGGGATCAAAAACAAGAGAACACTCATCGCTGTTCCCGGCCAGGGCTGGTTTTTGACAGGCGCAGACGCAGGGCATTGAGGGTGACGATCAGCGAGGAAGACGACATCGCCAAAGCGGCAATCAAAGGGGTGACATAGCCCGCCACGGCCAAAGGCACAGCCAAAAGATTATAGCCCAAAGCCATGGCAAAATTTTCAATCACATGGGCCCGGGCACGGCGGGCGATATGAAGGGCGTGCAAAAGCGGCAGCAGGCTATCGCTTTGGAAAATGAAATCCGCTGCCGTCTGGGTGATATCGGCAGCGCTGGCAGGCGACATCGAAACATGGGCCGCCCGCAAGGCCGGAGCATCATTCAGCCCATCCCCCACCATCAGAACCTTATGCCCGGCCGCCGCCAGATCCGCGAGGATCGCAATTTTATCCGCCGGTTTAGCCCCGGCTTTATAATGATCGATCCCCAGCCGGGCCGCCATCGCCGCCACCGCCGCCGGCTGATCCCCTGAAAGCAGATGCACCTTGATGGAGGCCGCCTTCAGCCCGGCCACCACCGTCGCCGCATCCGGGCGCAGGCGATCTTGAAAGGCGAAAGACCGGGCCACCCCACCCGCCCGGGCACACCATAAAACCGGCCCTTCGGGTGCCGCCTCAATAGCGACATCAGCGGGGCGATCATCGGGCTGGCGGCTGATGCCCTGAACCCAATCGCGGCTGCCCAGCCGCCAAAGATCATCCCCAAAGCGGGCCGATAGCCCACAGCCGGGTTCTTCATGCACGTCATCGGGGCGGGGCAAGAGCACATCAGGATGCTGCGCCCCCCACGCCGCGAACAAGGCTTTTGAAAGGGGATGCTGGGATTGCCGGGCCAAAGCAGCAGCAAAGCGATCATCGCCCTTTGGCGAAAGCGATCCGATCAGCGCGGCATGGCCGTGGCTCAATGTGCCGGTTTTATCGAACACCACCAGATCAATGCCCGCCAAGCGTTCCAGCCCATCGGGGGATTTCACCAAAACCCCCAAACGCAACAGCATCCCCGATGCCACCACCTGCACCACCGGCACCGCCAATCCCAAAGCACAGGGGCAGGTGATGATCAGCACCGCCACGGAAATCATCAGGGATTGATACCAATCCGCCCCCGCCAGCATCCAGCCGATAAAACTGCCCGCCGCCAGAAGATGCACAAGGGGAGCATAAAAGCGGGCGATGCGATCCGCCAGCCGCACAAAACCGGCCCGCCCCTGTTCGGCGCAATCCATCAGGCGGGCCATATCGGCCAGCACCGTATCTTCGCCCGCCGCCATGATTTCGATGATCAATGGCCCGGTTTGATTCAAGGTGCCGGCAAACACATCCATCCCCACCTGCGCCGGCAGCGGCAGGCTTTCCCCGGTCAAAAGGCTAAGATCGATATCGCTGCGCCCCTCGATGATCTTCCCATCCCCCGGTACCCGCATTCCCGCCGCCACAAACACCCGATCCCCCGGCACAAGGCTTTCCACCGGAACCGAGTAACGCTGGCCATCCGGGGCAATTTTAGTGGCGGCAATGGCGCGGATGGCCAGCAGATTACGCGCCGCCTCACCCGCGCGGTGGCGCATGGAATGATCAAGGGTGCGGCCGATCAGCAAAAAGAACACAAGGCTGATGCTGGCATCGAAATACACATGCTCGGCACCGCGAAGGGTTTGGGCAAGGCTGGCCGCCGACGCCAAAATGACCCCAAGGGAAATGGGCACATCCATATTCATCCGGCCATGGCGCAAGGCCGCTGCCGCCGAACGATAAAAGGGCATCCCGGCATAGGCCACGGCGGGCAAGGCGATCAGCGCCGAAAGCCAATGAAACAAAGCGCGGGTTTCGTGATCCATATCCGACACCAAACCCGCCCAAACGGATACCGACAACAGCATCACATTGGCCGCCGCAAAGCCCGAAACCGCCATCGCCCGCAAAAGCCCCCGGGCGCGGGCTTCATCTTCTTCGCCTGCCAGACGCGCATCAAAGGGCGCCGCATCAAAGCCCAGCGTTTCAATGCTTTGGCGTAAAAGATCGGCAGTCTGAAGGCCGGGCCGATAGCGCAGCCGTACCCGCCGGGTGGTGAGATTGGCACGCGCCGCCTCTACACCCTCCAGCTTGGAAAGCCCCTGCTCCAGCTTGCGGATACAGCCCGCGCAATGCATGCCGGGCACCAGAAAATCCATCTCATGATCACCGCTTTCCAGATGCCGCGCACCCCCCTGCCCACCAGCCTGCTTTCCGGCAGATGGCTGCGGAAACACGGCTTGATCCCCGATCAGGTTTTTGGCTGATGAAAGGGTCATGGGGCGATGAACACCTCTTTGCGCTGATGGAATATCTGCGCATCCCCGCGCACAGCACTGATCCGTAATTCCCAGCGACCCGCGCGGGGCACGGTGATGATGCCTTCATAGCGGCCCGCCCCCAGATTGGCGAGGCCAAGGCTGGTATCATGCTCTTCCTCGATTGGGGAAAAGAAGGTCGCCCTCACATCAAGATCATCCAAAGGCTGGCCGCGATCATCTAAAAACCGGGCAAAAACCTGCCTTTGTAAAATCATGCCGCCCATTTTCTGGTCAAATTCAACCTGCCAGCCCAGGGCATCTTGCGCAGCAGCGGCGGCCAGCACATCATTATAATCCCGGCCCTTGCGATAGGCATCGTCTTCCTGCACCCCATCATAGCTGATGGCGGCAAACACCATCATGATGATATTGGCGCCCAAAATAATGCCGAAAAACCCGCAAAATATTAGCAGAACCTTGCGCCCGGTGAGCGGCTTTTCAAATGCTCGTGCCACAGCCATGATCCTTTCGTCCTTCATCTTTGGGGTGGCGTGCGAAAGCCAATATTTTGGGATGCCAGCACGGGACGCGCCACATCTCCCGAAGCCTGATCGTCCTCTTGTCGCAGCACGATCCTGATCTGGGCCTCGCCATCCCGAAAGCGGGATGCGTTCAGCCCTTCTTTGGGCAGGGCCACATAAAGCCGGATGGTTTTTTGGGCATCCGGCCCCACCGAGACCACATCCACAGGCCCCTGATGATTGGGGCGGCTCAATTCATAGCCATCCAGCCCCCTGACAGCGATGATAAAATTGCGTTCTTCATGGGCTTTATTGATGATTTTGAGCTGATAGCCATTGCGCACGCCGCCATCCGAAAGCAAAACATATAATGGATTGCGATCCTGTTGGACCGAAAGGTCAAGATCGCTGCGGGTGAGCAATCCATAGGCCATGATCGCCATGGTCAAAAGGATGGACAGGCCATAGATGATGGTTCGGCCTCGCCATAATTTTGGCCGGGTGTCTCGCCCTTCGGCACGGGCCTGGGGCATGGCCAGCGTTTCATAATCAATCAGCCCGCGCGGGCGATCCACCCGATCCATGATTTCATTGCAGGCATCCACACAAAGCGCGCACTGAATACATTCAAGCTGCGGCCCATCGCGAATATCGATCCCCACCGGGCACACCGCCACACAGGCCTTGCAATCAATGCAATCGCCGCGTCCCTCCCAGCTTTCGCCCTGTTTATGCGGGCCGCGCGGTTCACCCCGATCCGCCTTATAAGAGACCAGATAGGTATCGGCATCAAACATCGCGCCCTGAATGCGCGGCCAGGGGCACATATAGGTGCACACCTGCTCGCGCATCAATCCGCCCAGGCTGTAGGTGGTAAAGCTTAAGGCCGCAATGGCGATCATGGCGGACATCGGGGCATCGCCCTGCAATAAATCGCCTAAAAGGGTGGGAGCATCGGCAAAATAAAAAACCCATGCCCCGCCAGTGGCCACGGAAATCACCAGCCAGATACCATGGGTGATGGATTTTTTGGCGATCTTCTCCAGCCGCCATGGGGCTTTATCAAGGCGCATCCGCTTATTGCGATCACCTTGTACCAATCGTTCAACCCAGATGAAAAGATCGGTCCATACCGTTTGCGGGCAGGCATAGCCGCACCAGACCCGCCCGAAAAGCGATGTGACGAGAAACAAAGCCAGCGCCGACAGGATCAAAAGACCGGTGAGATAATAAATCTCCTGCGGCCAGATCTCGATGAAAAAAATATAAAAGCGCCGATTGGGCAGATCGAGCAGAACCGCCTGATCAGGTGCCGATGGCCCGCGATCCCAACGAAGCCATGGGGTGATATAATAAACCCCCAAAGTGATCAGCATCACCACCCATTTCACATTGCGAAACAGGCCGCTCACCCTTTTGGGGTAAATCTTGATCCTTTTTTGATAAAGCGGCGCCGCCTTATTCGGCTGCGGGGGGAGCGGTGTTCCCGCCGCCCCGGCCATGGGATGAGCCGCGCCTGCCTGATCGGTCAATTTATTCACCGTGTGTGGGTCAATTTACCTCATCCTGACCACCACCAAGGCTATGCACATAAATCGCAAGCTGTTTGATGGTGGCATCGTCAAGCCGCCCGGCCCAAGCGGGCATTACCCCCGCCCGGCCATTGGCCACGCTTTCATAAATCGCGGCCCGATCACCGCCATAAAGCCAGATGGCATCGGTTAAATTGGGCGCGCCCAATTCCTTCATCCCCTTGGCATCCGTGCCATGGCAGGCCGAACAGATCTGCTCGAACGTCACCTGCCCGCGCGCCACCGCCGCTTCATCCTCGGCCTGATCATGAAATGACAAAACATAATCCACCACATCCGACACGTCGTTCCGCGTCAGGATCTGATCCGCCAGATAACCCTGCATGACCGACAGGCGGGTTTCATAATCGGCTTCCCAGCGGATACCATGCTGCAGGGTTTGATAGATATCGGACAAAGTGCCGCCCCACAGCCAGGCATCATCATTCAGATTGGGAAAGCCCACAAAGCCCTGCGCACCCGAACCATGACAAGGCGCACAATTATCGCCAAAGGCCGCCGCCCCCCCGGCCATGCTGATCCGCAGCAATTGGGGATCGTTGATCACCGCCTCAAGCGGCTGTTCGCGGATCTGCTGATAATAAACCTCGCGTCCGTCGGCCACCCTTTGCAATTCGGCGGTCACCTCGGCACGCTTGGAAAAGCCGGCAATGCCCTTGCTGTAGGTCCATTCTCCCACCCAAATGGGCCAGGATGGATACCAGATCCAGCCCAAAATGGCGATGACGATCGAGGCATAAAACATATAAAGCCACCAGCGCGGCAGGGGATTATCAAGCTCGGTGATCCCATCCCAATCATGGCCGGTGGTGTCGATCCCGGTGAGTTCATCTTTGTCCGGTGCCTTGCTCATGATCTTTGATCCTTGTCTGTCGGGCGCGCGCCGGGTGCCTTCTTGCCTGTGCCAAAATCTTCGGGCGGCTCATCGCTAAGCGGCAGGCGGCTGGCATGATCGAATTTATCCTTGTTGCGGGGCCATAAGGCATAGCCCAGCACCGCAATGAACAGCACGAGCAGGAACAAAAGCCCCCAGGTGCCAGCGATATTCGATAAGGCTTCATACATCGCACTTATCTTTCATTATCAGCCTCTTGCGCCTTATAAACATTGAAATCCACCAATGTTCCCAGCATCTGCATATAGGCAATGAGGGCATCAAGCTCGGAAATCAGGCGCGGATTGCCATCGAAATCACGCACCGCAATCCCCTCGCCATAGCGTTCATAAAGCCCATCCAGATCGCCAAAGGGCTGCAATTGTGCCACCAGATCGGCCTTGGCATGGGCGATCATCTGAGCATCATAGGGCACCCCCACCAGAGAATGGGTTTCGAGAACGGCTTCGATGATCTCCACATCAAGGGGTGTGCGCGCCAGAAAGGGATAGCCGGGCATCACCGATTCCGGCACCACCGAACGCGGATCGGCCATGTGCAATTGATGCCATTCATCAGAATATTTATTCCCCAGCCGAGCCAGATCGGGGCCGGTGCGCTTGGATCCCCATTGAAACGGATGATCATACATGCTTTCGGCGGCCAGCGAATAATGGCCATAGCGATCCACTTCCGAGCGCAAAGACCGGATCATCTGGCTATGGCAATTATAGCAGCCTTCGCGGATATAGATATTCCGCCCTGCCAGTTCCAAAGGGGTATAGGGCCTGATGCCCTCGACCTTTTCAATCGTGCTTTTGATCCAGAACAGCGGCACGATTTCAACCAGCCCGCCAATCGACACGACGACAAGGGTCAGCACCAGCAGCAGGATCGAATTCTTCTCAATGGTTTTATGCGTGAATTTTGCCATGATCCCTGTCCTCATTCCGCCGGTTGCGCCAAAGCGCGCTCTGGCTCGATGGCTTCATTGCCGCGCACCCGCCCTTTGGCCGTCATATACACATTATAGGCCATGATCAGCGCACCGGTGAGGAACAGCACGCCCCCCAAAGCACGGATGATATAATAGGGGTGCATGGCTTCAACACTTTGCACGAAGGAAAATTGCAAGAAGCCCAGATCATCATAAGCCCGCCACATCAGGCCCTGCATGATCCCCGAAACCCACATGGCGGTGATGTATAAAAGAATGCCAAAAGTGGCGACCCAGAAATGCCATTCCACCAAAACCAGCGAATAAAGCTGCCGCACCCCGAACACGGCAGGGGCCATGCAGTAAATCGCCCCGAAGGAAACAAAGCCCACCCAGCCCAAAGCGCCGGAATGCACATGGCCGATGGTCCAATCGGTATAGTGCGAAAGACCGTTCACCCAGTGCATCGACATCACCGGCCCTTCAAAGGTGCTCATCCCGTAAAAGGCGACGGAAACCACCAGCATTCGGATCACCGGATCGGTGCGCAGCTTATCCCATGCGCCTTTCAAGGTGAGCAGGCCATTCAGCATCCCGCCCCAGCTTGGCATCCACAACATGATCGAAAAGGTGGCCCCCAGGGTTTGCGCCCATAAGGGCAAGGCGGTGTAGTGCAGATGATGCGGCCCGGCCCAGATATAAAGAAAGATCAGCGCCCAGAAATGGATGATCGACAAGCGATAGGAAAAAACCGGACGTTCAGCCCTTTTGGGAATGAAATAATACATGATCCCCAAAAACCCGGCGGTGAGGAAAAAGCCCACGGCATTATGGCCATACCACCATTGGATCAGGGCATCTTGCGTGCCGGAAAAAAGCTGCACCGATTTCGACGAGAAAAGCGATATGGGAATCGAGATATTATTGCCCAGATGCAGCATCGCAATGGTCACGATAAAGGCCAGATAAAACCAATTGGCCACATAGATATGCGGCTCCTGGCGTTTGGCCAAAGTGGCCAGAAAAACCAGCAGATAGGTCACCCAAACGATGGTCAGCCAGATATCGGCATACCATTCAGGCTCGGCATATTCCTTGGATTGGGTCACCCCCATCAGATAGCCGGTAGCCGCGATCACAATGAAAAGCTGATAGCCCCAGAAAACGAACCAGGGCGCAATATCCCCGGCCAGCCGCGCCCGGCTGGTGCGCTGGACCACCCAAAAGCTTGTGGCGATCAGCACATTGCCGCCAAAGGCAAAAATCACCGCCGATGTGTGCAAAGGCCGCATCCGCCCGAAATTGAGGAAGCTGGTATCGAAATTGAGCGCCGGGAACGCAAGCTGAAAGGCGATCACCACCCCCACCAGAAAGCCCACAACACCCCAAAAGATCGAGGCCACGACCCCATATTTGACGATCACATCATTATAGCCCACCGGCGGCCCGGCAGATCGCCCGGCCCGATCCCCAATGAGGGCGATCCCGGCAATGAAAGCTGCAGCAAACAGCAGGGCATGCACCCGCATCGGGGTATCGAGGGCATACATGGCAATGTATATCCACAAAAGCGCACCCGCGCCCAAAGCAATGATTACGCCCCAGGCAAGAAGGGGAAGCCCCCCCGGCAAAGCTGGTTTCGTGGCTGACATGGGGCCTGTTCCTTTCCCTGCTTCTTAAATCCGTTTCACCGGCCATCGCAAACGGTGGATCGCTTATGAATTGTCGCACATGATCCATGGCCTTGTTTGCCTTTAGCGGCCCGGCTGCGGTTTGATCCAGATCAAATCAGCCGCCGCCACATAAAATTTCGCCACGCGTTATCGCCTGCCCCCCCTCATGGCGGGGCGGGATCATGGTCAAAAGCCGATAGAGCCGGGATTGGCCCCGCCCCATGCAAAAAGACCGCAAGCCCCATGAACGGCTTCAAGGCCCGCCCAAATGTTTGCGATTGTCGATGATAGGAAAAAACACCGGATGCCGCCATCGCAGCATGGCACGGGCCGGAAAAGGATGCCGGATGATCGCGGCCATCGGGGATGACCGACAAGCACAAAAGGCTTTGGGGCAGGCCCATGAAAGAGGGTTCATTATCTTGTGCCGAGTCTTGTATCGATGATGCCGCCAAAGCCGGGGCCAAAATCACGGCCAGGCCTGAAAGCAGGAACCAGCCCGCAATCACCAGCCCTGCCATGCCACCCTCTTGCCTGATCCGGATCAGCCATCCCGCGGGATAGGCCTTAGCGCTCCCCATCCTGTGCCCTCCTCAAGTCTCTCACCCGATGAAGCAAGACACTTAGAAGGCTGCCAGCCTTTCCGCCTTGATGCAAATCAAAGTTGATCCCCCAACCCCCTCCCCGACCCTATGTCGCAGGTCTTTTCATCGCGCCGGGCGCAGACGCCCACAAGAATCATCAACCCGGGCTGTTTAAATTGCGTCATCAACTCTGTTGTTGGAGTTTCATATCTCTGATTTTTGCGTTAGCGATGACGATGATTTTTCGCATGAGAGC
>NZ_JARKVQ010000016.1:0-57280 GCF_029946565.1 Iodidimonas sp. MBR-22 | reverse complement strand
ATCCGATACCGGCATTATCACTGCCAGCACGCTATGATTACCAGATTTTAAACAGACAACCCCGGCCCCCGAGCCGGCAGCGTCTGCCAGCGCCCGCCGCAGGCAGCTATCATAAGAACCGGTGGCCTCGAAAAGCACCAGCAGGTCCTGACCTTTCCAGCGTTCGATCAGGGGTGCCAAAGCGGAGGCTTCGTTGGCGATCCGTTCGACTTTGCCGATCCGTTCATCAAAAATATCGAGATGGTCTTTTGAAATGTCGCATCCGACACAGCTTGGGTGTATGATCATGGTGCCTATCCCTGTGCTACGAGGTCCGCTCAGACGGCCTCAATCAACTGTTCAGGTTTGGCAACTGTTCAGGTTTGGGTACTCAGGAACGCGGGCGGGGATCCATGCCGGCTCGGGGGCCGGGGTCCATCTGGTCAAGGGCCACAGACTAGCTGCCCCAGCCCTGAGCGCGCTTCATGCGAGTACCGGCGCCAACACCAACGGTTCGATCACGCGCCGCGCCGGGCGGAGCGGAAGCAAACAAAGAGGAGGAGGGATGACGAAAGAAAGCCCCCTGCTGCTCTATTTCTGTCGCCAGCGCCCGGCGGCATCCATGAAATATTGCCCCGAAGGCAAAGCCTGAATGATCTGCCGCCCCGCCCGCGCCTGAACCGCTTGCAAAGGCGCCGAGGTTTCTTCAGCAATCTTGCGATATTCTTCCATCCGCTGGGCATTCACCCTTTGCGCCAAAGCCGTGATATCCGCTGACCCTGATGCCTCGACAATCCCCACAAGGCCATCGGGCCGTTCCCCCAATGCCCCACGCGCCTTCGCTTCCGCCAATCCGGCTTGCGCCTGCGCCTCGGCGTGAAACTGCGGTACCATGACCAGAAGGATCAGGACCGAGAAGACAATCTTCATCATGCGCATCATTTGTTGCTCCCTTGTGGTAATGAGTCCGGGGCCTTGGGCACTGCGCGATCCAGATCATCGGCGCTCAGACCAAAAAGCGCGGGATTGCGGCGAATGAGATCGAGAAGTTCCTGATCGATCTCAAGCCGCTTTTGCTCGGTGATATTGATATTGACGTCAAAGCGGATCGGCTCGGATGGCGCCTGCAGCTTAACGGTGGGCGAACAGCCCGCCGCGATCAGGCCAAAACCGAGCATGAGGCCCAGCCTTGCCCCCATCCGGCCCCCCTTATGGCGCATCTCATTCATGATTATGTCCCTTCACCTTCATTGTGGCCCCGATTATTGGGGATTTTTCTGCACATCATCAAGCGGCATGGGGGGCGGCGGCATCTGCGATTGCCGATAAAGATTTTCGAGATTGGAGGCCCGCCCTGCCCCCATAGCGCTATCGATGGCGCTCATCAAAGCCCCTTGGAGATTGAAATTCAGTTCGATGGGGTGGCCATCGAGAAAATCGGGATTTGCCCCCCGGGCTTCTAAATTCAGGCTTTGCTGGCCAGCCAAATCCCCATTGATCCCCAGATTGAGATGATCATAGTGAAAATTCCGCAAAGCCTGACGCAACATTTGCGACCGCAGATCATCGCCGCGCAAAAAATCCGGCAGATCATTGGGCGCATAATGCATCACCCCATTTTCCGAGGCCTTTAAAAAACCATCCGTGATCTGCACTGTTCCATCCTTGTACTGCAAAGGCAGGCGACCGGTCAAAAGCCCATCCCCCGTCAGCCCATCAACGCCCCCCGCCTGAAAGATTTGGGCCAGTTCCGCATCTTCTACCAGCAAGACCAGATGAGTATCTTCAATCGCGGTTAAATCCACGATGAATGGTTCGGCCCGGATGATCCCGCCCGCCAGATCGAAACGCGCCTGATCCACTGAAATGACATGGCCATCGCTCAGATCAAAAACCGCATAGCCCTCTTCAAGAAGAAGCCCGGCATTGAGGCTTTTGATCGCAAGGGATTGATCCGCTGCGGTTTTAAGGGGCCAAATCTGATCGATCCCGATCTGTGACGATAGCCCCGAAAGGCTGAGCGCATCGCGTTGAAAACCAATCTCATCAAGGGTTAAAAGCCCCCCCATCTGAAGGCGCGACAAGAAAGGATCGCTGGCATCCACCCCCTTTGCTGTAACAGGGGCTACCCATGAAAGGGCCCCATCAAAACCTAATGTACCCACAAAATTTTGCAGCCTATCCCCTAAAAGGGGGAGCAAATCCCCCGGCTCGGCAATATCGGGCATGAAGGTGACGGGATAGAGCAAAAGCGTTGCCTGACCATCGCCGCGTTTTTCTGCGCGCCCATCCATTTCCAGCACAAAAACCCCCATTGGATCAGACGCCCAGGCCTTGAAATCGATGCCTGCCATATCCCAGACCGATTGGCCCTCGATCCGCAAAGGAGCCAGCATTTGCGGATCAGTGGCGCTTTTTAGGGTGCCGATCTCAAAATTCAAACTCTGGATTTGGCCTTTTTCCATCTCTATCCCGCTCGCGATGTCCGCAAAAATCAGCGCCGGATCGGGCCAGTTCATTCGCCCGCCTTCCGCCTTGATCTTCGCTGTGATCCCCGCATCGGGCAGGCTGTGCGCATGAACCAAAACTTGCGGACTCTGCCCCGAAAGTGGCCAGCTTTGGGTGCCATCCTTTATGGCGATGGCAAAGGGGGTTGGCTTGATCGCCATTGCCAGATCGATCCGCTGTGTTGCAAGATCATAGGCCAGAAAAGGCGGAGATGGCTGATCGGATGGGGCATCGGCTTCGGCTGCATGAAGGCACAGTTTGGGCAAGGCGCTGGCTATAAAGTCCACGTCCTCAAGGCTATCAAGGCTTATATCCACACAATGATTTGGCGCGATTGAAATCTTTTGGGGCGTGGCATCTAAGCTGAAGGCAGGCATAGCAACAGCAAGGCCCATGATATGGCTGTTGGCGATCCGCCCCGAAAACCCGCTTTGAACCGCCCCTTCGACCAACAGCTGTGGTCGATCTTTGGCGGACGGCTGATCCCGAGCATCGATCCGGGCCGTGCCCTTGAACTGGCTGGGCGCCAAGCGGCCTTCGATCAAAGCCGGGACCAAAGCCGGATCCGAAATGTCCAAAGAGCCCATATGGATTTCAAGGGGATCAAGCGTTAAAAGCGGGCCATCCGCCCCCCATTCCAAGGCATAATCGGCCCCAAGGCGGGTTTCGGTGCGGCTGGAAATGGCGGGATAAAAAGCGCCCGGATCGCGGCTTTCCGCTTCGATCCGCCCGGTGCTGGCCAAACTGACCAGATCGGCGCTGGCCTTCAGATGCAGGCTGTGATCAGGGGCACGGGCCCTGAGATCGGCCATCAGTGCACCTGTTTGCCAATCCGCCTCTAATGTCCCCTCAAGGCTGACTTTCATCATGTGCGGCCATGAAATCACGCCCTTTTGCAAAAGAAGGTCCGCAAAAAGGGGCACTCCAGCCGTTGAAAAAGCGGCTTCAAACGTGCCCGTCATCTGCCCAAGATCATGATGAAGGCTGATCGCGCTGCTGATTTTTGTCCGCTGATCAATGGCCATGTCTTCATCAGGACCGATATTCAAGCGATCCAGCCCCATGATCAGGGGGCCTTTTAACGGAGCCTCTTTCCCGGCATTTTTGAACACAAAATCAGCGCGGTTGAGTTGCAGCCGATCAAAAGGCAGGGACAAACCTGCCGATTCCCGGTTTTGCGGGAAAACAACCCCGGCACAGGATAAAATCCTGACCGTTTGGCCTTCTAGAAGGGCGGCCTGATCAACCATGATCCGGGCGGAAAGGCTGCCGATCTCCAGATATTGAAGGCGCCCCTTGATAAGCGCCCGGGGCGAACTTTGGGCCGTGATCTGATGAAGCACCAGATCCTTTTCAGCGCCCAAAGATAGGCGCCCGATGGCCACTGTCCAGCCTGCCTTGAAGGAAAGATCATGCACCTGTGGCTGCGCGAAACCGGCATTTTTCAACAGACGTTCAAGCCCCACCGTCAGAATAAACGGGGCAAGGGCATAAAACAGGGCCAAAAGCACGATCAGGCCACCCCCGAGCCAGACCGTTCGCCTTAGCCATCCTCTACGCCACGCTGTCACCGCTTATGATCCATCCGCCAAAGGGTTTCATGCACAACAGCCCAGCACCCATCAAAAGGCAATAGAGAGATTGACCGAGCCAAAAACCTGCGATGTGCGTTGCAGTTCGAATTCCCGGGATCGCTCGATATAGCTATAGGTGAGGGCAAAGCGATCAAAGCTCAAGACAAGCCCGGCGCTGAATTCCCGCACGAAGGTTTTTTTGGCAACGCTTTGGCTTTGATCAAAAATCCCGCCATCCAAAAACAGATTGCGCGCCACCGCCCGGGTTTCATAGCCGGCAAAAAGGCTCCAGCCGATGCCATTGGGCTTGGCGCGCAGGATTTTGCCCGATCCCGTGGCGCTGGGATTGATGCGCGGGGGCAAGGCATGGGGCAGGAAATTGCCGATCCGCCCCACAAGCCCCAGATTCGCATCCACAAAAACCGTGCCAAGATCGGCCCCTATACGCGGCGACAGATCCCCCGCAAGCCAATCCCCCCATTCAAAAATCTGATAAAACCAGGCGCGCTCATAATAAAGCTGCACGGTGGGTTCAGCTTTTATCTGATAATCCCAGCCCTGAGGTTCGGGGGAATTGGTCAGGGTATGAACGAATTTCTGGGTCCGTTCCGCCAGCGAAGGCGACCCGGTCACCCCCAGCGACAGGGTCAGGGTTTCCTGCATGTTCCCCACCTGGCCCGAAGCCCCCACCTCCACAAAAAGCCAGCCCGCATAAGGGCGATCATCGGGCTGGCGTTCGCGGATCGTGATATCCTCAGGGGAAAACATCGATTGACCAATCGCCATGAACAGATCGGTCTCGCTTGCCGCCGGTTTGGAGGGCAGCCAATCCCCGATGAAAGAAACAGCGCCGGGCCGATCATCGGGGGCCAAAGCCAAAGCCAGACGAAAGCCATTGGTAAACCAGCGATCCTTGCCATCACCATAAAGATCATTTTCGCTTTGGAACGATAAAACCGAACGCTGGGGCGATTTAGAAGGCGGCATGCTTTGGGCCAAAGCCGCACTGATGGGCAGAGTGAGCCCTATGAGAAACAGGAAAAAACCGCTTGGATATGTCATGAGACTCAACTGTCATCAGAAAAGATGAAGAAGGATTAAGCACAATCTGAGGTGAGGATCACCCCTTCATCGCATAGACGGGAGGCGTTTCTTCTCAGGCTTCACAAAAATTTTAAATCCAACCCACAGCCATATTATTTCATTATATTTCATATTGGGTTTTTCATAGGGCTTGTAAGTTTAACCACACTATATTGTTATTAATGGGGAAATAAGGCATTTTTTGGCGCATATCCTATATATTTTGTACCCATGCTTTTTTTATTGCGTTCAATATTTGTGATCACGGCCCTGTGATCTCGGCTTAAAGTCGCAAACTTCTTAATAATACATTTCTGTATTGTTTTATTCATCCCCTCATTCAGGCTGGATATTTAATCAAATTTAATCATTTATCGGCCAGATTAGCGTCACATGACGAGATATTTCAAAACGCACTGGCCGGGTCTGGTCATTATCATAGATCAACATTGTTTGTTTGCGGGGGAAAGCGTGTTTTTAAAATCACAATCAAATTATATGGTTTATCGGGAAAATACGGCAGCGCATCGGTTACGCACGCGACTCATGAAATCTGCCGCCAGTCTTGCCATTCTGCTGTGTGCAGCCCCAGCCATGGCCCAATCGGCTACAGCCGATGAACAGGCCCGGATCGAGGCTTTGGAACAGCAATTGCAGCAGGTTCTGGGGGTTGTGCAATCCCTGAGCCAGGAACTGAAAGCGCTGAAATCCAGCCAAACCGAGGCGGGCGATGCAGCCCCGGGCTCTGCCCCCGCCCAAAGCCTATCCGCCGACACTCTGTCTCCACTCGATCTCTCCAAACGCCTTGATGAGGTGACGGCATCCGTGGCCGAAACCAATGCCCGCCTTGATGATGTGGAAGATATCACCTTTGATATCGATGAGCGGGTGGGCAGCCGGTCGTTGGTGCGGGCTTTCGATGCCAAAAGCTTTGATCTGGGGGGTATGCTTCATACCGCCGCCACCTTTGTTGATGGCAAGGACAATAATGAATTTGCCGTCAATCGCCTGACCTTCGAGCTGTTTGCCAAGGCGGAATTGAATGACAAATGGTCCTTGTTCGTGGCTCAGGCGTTCATTCGGGAATCCGATATCAATTTCACTGATCCCGGAGCACGGCGCGATCCCAATTTCAATATCGGTTCCGCCTCTCCTTTGGTGATCGCCACCGCTACCTATAAAGCCAATGACAGATTCGTTCTCGATATGGGCCGCTTCATCACGCCTCATGGTATCGTCAATATCGAGCATTTCCCGGCCATTTTGCTTGATCCTGAACAGCCGCAGTTCCTGCGTCCCTTTGGCGGACAAACGATCTTTGCCAATTTTCTCAATGGGGCGAAAGCCAGCGGCCAGTTCTATAAGCCTTTCGGCCTTGATGGCACCTTTGGCTATGCCGCCTATGCCGGGACCTTTACCGGAAATAGCGACAGTGTGAATTTTGGGGGGCGGGCCTTTTGGAGCTTTGCCGATACCGGCCTGACCATCGGTGCCAATGTCGGCGGCGGTCGGCGTGAAGGCAGCGATAGCGATTATGTGCTTTATGGGGCCGATCTGCTTTATGACAAAGGCATGATCTTGTGGAAAAACGAGTTGTTCGTCACCAGCGAGGATTTAGGCGGCGACCGGCTGGCCTTTTATTCCCAGCCCGCCCTGCGTTTTGCCGATAACTGGACCGCCTTCTATCGCTTTGATTTTCTTGATGATGGCTCCACCAGCGGTGATCGCAAAGAACATTCCATCGGCCTCACCTTCAAGCCCATTCCGCAGGTGCATCTGCGGGCCATCGCCCGGCTCAATCGCTTTGATGCCGGCACCGGCCTCACGGGCAATGACTTCCCAAGTGCCAATGCTGAAAATTATCAGCTTTCAGCCACATTTTCCTTCTAAGGCGGGGCAAAAGCATGTTCAAAACGACGAAATATAGCCTGGTCGCCTTCATGATGATGATCGCTCCGGCTTTTTGGGCCAATGTTGCGCAGGCTGCTGATTATGCTGTGATCATTCATAGCGATAATAAAATCGATCTGGCGGGCAATGCGGCGCGTGAAATCATCAAGCAGCTTTATCTGAAAGAGCTGACCCAATGGCCCAATGGTCTGGCGGCTGAGCCTTTCGGCCGCGAAAGCGGCTCAGCGGTGCAGCTTGCCTTTGAAAAACAGGTGCTTGGCCTTTCAGGATCGGAAAGCAGCAATCACTGGGCCCGCATGAAACAAACCAAAGGGGAAACCCCACCACGGGAAGTGGGGCCTGATCGCATTTTGTTTCGGCTGGTCAGCAAATTTCCCGGTGGTTTTGCTGTGGTCACGGCAGAAGAAATGGCCAATGCGCCATCATCGGTGATGGTCCTTTATAATTTCAGCGATTGATCCCTGTGGGAAAACTCCATGTTTAAAAAAGCGATCACTGCATTTGCCGTCCTTTCCATCCAAGGGAAAATGCTGTTTCTTCTGGGTATATTGGGCTTTCTGGTGATTGGCGGCCTGATGCTTGTGCAATATCAGATTTTTGGCGCCAGAACGGCGATTTCAGATCAATCCATCTATCTCGATACCCTTGAGCGCACCAATGAGATGCAAAAAGCATTTGGTGATATGAAATACTGGTTTTCCGATCTCGCCAACAGCTTGTCGAGCGAGGCCGAAGAGCAAGGCGCGCGTGCGCTCGAAGATTTTCGGGCCAGTGCTCAGGATTTGAACGCCCTTAGCCCGCAAGACCGCGACACCCTCATCCGCAATGCCGAACGGATCGAAAAGCTCTCTTTGGATGCGCTCGTCGAATATATGGTGGAAGAGCGCAGCAAAGGCGATGCCCTGATGGCCCAGGCGCGCAGCCTGATCACGGAAAATGACCGGATCATCGGAGCTCTGCTGGTCAAAACCCGAGACGATGCGGGTATGGCTGCGCAATTGGTGGATAGGGATAGCAAGCTCGCCTCGCTTTTGGGCTTTGCGGTGATTGTTGTTCTCGTTATTTGCGGCCTGTCGATCGTTGTGACCGTGCAAAAATCCGTGGTCACGCCGATCCGCCAGATTACCAATGCGATGAAAGCCGTTTCCCGGGGCGAGCAGGAGTCCGATATCCCCTATCGCGATAATCCCGGCGAACTGGGCGATATGGCCCGGGCCGTAGGAATTTTCAGCGAAAATGGCAAGAAAATCGACCAGATGAATGCCGAACGCGAAGCCCAGCGCGAAGCCCAGGAGCAGGAACGCCAAAGGCTGGAAGCGGAAAAGCAGGCCCGCGATGCCCAGCAGCAAAAAGAACTGACATGCCAGGCTGAACAGCAAAAAGCCATGGCTCAATCGGTGATAGACTTGTTGCAGGGCCGGGTTTTCTCAACTCTTGATCAGGTGGTGTCGTCCGCCCATGAGCTTGAAGACGCATCAAGCACCATGGGATCGGCGGTCACAAAATCGCAAACCACGGCCAGCGATGTGTCGTCGGCTTCGGAAACCGCCACATCCCATGCCCAAAGCGTGGCATCGGCAGCAGCCCAAATGGCCGCTTCCGTGCAGGAAATCGCCAGCCAGATCGCCGCATCCACCCGGGTGACCAGCGAAGCGGTGAGCCAGCAAAGCCGGGTGAAGGGGACCGCCCAGAGAATGGTGGATCTGGTGGGCGAGGTGACCCGCGTGGTGGGCCTGATCGATGAGATCGCCGATATGACCAATCTGCTCGCCTTGAACGCCACCATCGAGGCTGCCCGGGCCGGGGAAGCGGGCCGGGGTTTCTCCGTTGTGGCCGCCGAAGTGCGCACCCTGGCTGGTGAAACCCAAAAAGCCACGGAAAGCATTTCAAAACAGATCACAGAAATCCATACTGCCAGCCGCGAAACGGCTTCGGCGGTGGATGCCATTGGCCTGTCGATCCAGAAAATCGATGAAGTCTCGACCGCCGTGGCCGCCGCCATCGAGGAGCAGCAGGCCTCCACCGATGAAATCAGCCGCTCCATCGCCGAAGCTGCCGACAGCACGGCCGGCATATCGGAAATGATCGCCTCTGTGGTCCGCGATATCGAGTTGACCGGCAAAAGCGCCACCAATGTCTCGGAACTCTCTGAAGTGCTGTTGTCGATTGCATCAAATCTCCGCACCGAAGTGGATGGTTATCTGCAAACGCTGGATGAACGGAAAAAAGTCGCCTAAAAAAAATGCTGACCCTGAGAACTGCCGACCCTTAGAGTCTGATTCAAAAGTTCATGTTTGGTAGCAGTATGTTGCGAGCCTGCGTGTCATGAGCCTTATGCTGGCAATATTGATCCATGCGGTTGCGCTTTCGATTGATTTTTCCCAATCCTTGGCCAGTCGTCGGCACCGGCCGAGCCAGGCGAATGTCCGCTCGACGATCCATCGGCGCGGCAGCATTTCGAAGCCCCTGGCGGCATCGGATCGCTTGATGATCTCGATGGTCCGGGCACCGTTACCGGCCAATGCGGCCCGCAGTTTTTCGCCCGCATAGCCGCCATCGGCGAAGACATGGCGCTGGGGGAAGCCTCGCCCCCCTCCGGATCGCGAGTGGCGGCGACAAAGATATGGTTCATGGTCTTGCCGGCGGGATCATCCCAGCCACCAAGACCCACTCCCGGTCCGTTAAATCGGTTGGATAACGCAGATCATCCCGGCTATGCTGCTGGCGAGCGATATCAGTCCAGGTCATTCGATCCTCCATCTTCTCGACAAAGACGGTTGAATCATAAGCCGCTGATATCACTCCACTCCTTTTAAATCAGTCTCTTAGCGCAGATGGATCATCCTTATCTAATCCGTAACCTCATAAGCGCAACATTTTGGGAATCCCGTTTATGAGATTTCGGCTCAAAATCGCAAGGTGAAGGCCGCGCCGCCGTTGGTTCCCTGTTCGAGTGCGATCGAGCCTTTATGGCCAGCCATGATCTGGCGGGCGAGGGCGAGGCCGATACCAGAGCCGCCGCGCTTTGTGGTGAAAAAAGGGACGAAGATGCGGTCACTGATCTCGTCCCCAATGCCGGGGCCATTGTCGCGCACCGTGATCAACACCCGGCCCCGTACACCGATCCGTGCCGTGATATGGATGGTGGGCGCTTTGGTTTCGGATAGGGCCTCCATCGCATTTCGCAGCAGATTGATCAGCATCTGTTCAAGCTGCGCCCGATAGGCAAGCAGGCTGAGCGTGGGGGGCGAGACGCTGCAGTGAAGGTGGATCTGCTGCTGCTCCAATTCGGCGGCGACCAATCGTTCGAGATGATCCAGAAAGTCGAGGAGCGCGATGCTTTCCAATTTTGGCTTTGCCAGGCGCGTCAGGCTTCGATAGCTGCCAACAAATTGCATCAGTGTTCCGGCCCGGCGGGCCACCGTCTCAACGGCTTCGCGGGCGTCCAGAACGGCTTCCGGATCCGTTTCGGCGCGGGCGAGCAGGTCCGAAGCGGTTTTCGAGAGCGAGGCCACCGGCGTCAGGGAATTCATGATTTCATGGGTCAGCACCTGCACCAATTGCTGCCATGCCTCGATCTCGGTTGCTTCAAGCGCGCCGGAAAGGTTTTGCAGGGCATAGATGCGCTGCCGCGCCTGGCCGCTGATAATCTCGGCGGCGCTCAGCCCAAGCCTGACCGTGCCATCAGAGAGGCGGACGCTTAAAAGCCGGTTTTCGCCCGGCGCAATATCGGTAAAAATCCCCGGAAGATCGGGGCCAAAATGGGCGAGATCGCTTAGTTTCACGGGGCTTTGCGGTGCGAAAAGCCGACGGGCGGCATGATTGAGAAGGATCAGTGATCCATCGGGCCGGAGCTTTAAAAGCGGTGCCGGAACATGATCGATGATCGCCCGAAGCGTGCGGATATCCTGCTCCTGCACTGCCCTGCTGCTTTTAAAATGCCGGATCAGCGCCGTCATCGCCGCGCCCAGTTCCGCAAAACCCGCATCCTTTTGGGGCATCATGAAGCCTTGGGTGAAATCGGCATGGCGAACCGACTCCAGAAAGCGGGCCAGGGCTTCGTTCGTCTGACGGATCTGCCTGATCAGGCTCCACAGCATGAAAAGAGCGAGCCCAGAGCCGGGAATGGCAAAAAGCAAGGGCAAAAGCCCGGCAATCGAAAAGCTGATTACCAGCAGCCCCATCAATAAAAAAGCGAGGCGCAAGATCATGCCGATGGTGAAATGGCTAAAGCCCATGCTTTTCCATCCGCCGGTAAAGGGCCGCCCGGGTAAGGCCCAGCGCCTTCGCTGCGCGCGAGATATTATAGCCATGCTGCAAAAGCGCCTGCTTGATCGTCTGACGCTCCAGCCGGTCGAGATTGAGATCATCGGGCGTGGGGGGCTCCGCCATCGATGGGGAATGGTCGGGCAGAGCAAAATCCTGCGGTTGATAATGATCCGTTTGGCTGAAGATAACGGCGCGTTCCGCCGCATGCCGCAGGGCCCGGACATTGCCCGGCCAATCATGGGCCATCAGATGCGCGCGCGCTGCCTCGGAAAGCGGCTTTGGCGCCTTGCCATAATGGCGCTCAGCTTTTTCGAGATAATGGCGGACGAGCGGGGCAATATCCTGACGACGATCCCGCAGCGGCGGCAGATGAATTTCGATGGTATTGAGCCGGAAATAAAGATCAGACCGGAACCGCGCCGGATCGCCGAGCGCCTCAAGGGGGATATTGGTGGCGCTGATCAGGCGGACATCGATAGAGACGCTGCGGCGTGCGCCCAGCGGCATGATGGTGCGGCTTTCCAGTGCCCGCAGCAATTTCGCCTGCTGGCCAAGGGGCAGATTGCCGATTTCATCGAGAAACAAGGTGCCGCCCGATGCCGCTTCAAATCGGCCGATCCGGTCGGCATTGGCGCCGGTGAAGGCTCCCTTTTTGTGGCCAAACATCTCGCTTTCAAACAAGCTTTCGGGGATGGCGCCGCAATCGACCGAGAGAAAAACCTCGCCCGCCCGCCTTGAGGCGCGGTGCAAAGCGCGGGCAACCAATTCCTTGCCAACCCCATTTTCCCCCAGCAGCAGCACATTGGCGTCGGTCGGTCCGGCCTGTTTGATGCGCTTTAGAACCTGCGCCATTTCAGGACCATCGCCGATGATCTGATGATCAGGGCGGGCGGCATCTTCCATCAGGGCCGCCGTGCGGCCGCGCAAGGCCAGGCTTTCCCGGCGGCTGCGGGCAAGGGCAAGGGCGTTTGCAATGGTCGCCAATAGCCGTTCATTGGCCCAGGGCTTGCTGATGAAATCATTGGCGCCGCGCTTCATCGCTTCCACCGCTATTGCCAGCCCGCCATGGGCGGTAATCATGATGATGATCACGTCTGTGTCGATGGCCCTGATCCGCTCGATCCACTCCAGCCCCTCCGCCCCCGAACTGGCACCGGGGCCAAAATTCATATCGAGCAGGATGACATCGAGCGGCCCGGCTTCGAGGCGTTCGGGCAGGCCCTCTGGCTGATCAAGGGATTCGATATGGCGATAATCGCGTTTTAACAGCAGCCGGGCCGCCGTCACAATATCCGGGTCGTCATCGATGATCAGGATCCGGGCGTCGTCCATCCTGCACCTTATCTGTGGGGGAATCTGTTCGTATTCGTACAGCTTATGTCCGCTATCGGACAATACCCTTTGTTGATAGGGGCCGCTTTATTGCAATTCCGGCGGGTTTTAGGGTCAGGACCCTAATTGGCACGCGAATTGCTGTGATCCGGTTAGCGACCAAGCCGGACGGAATAGACCACACGACATAGACCACACGGCCCGGGGACCGACAGCGATGACAATAAAAACAGAAAAAATCGAAATGATACATGGCGACAAGAGCGGCGTGCGCATGGACCGCAAGATCGAGCGCCGTTTTCCGAAAGGGTTGAAACCGGCGGCTGCCGGGCTTTTCGGCCTGCTTTTGATCATCCTTGCCACCATGATGCTGAAGCCCGAGGCGGGGCGGGCTTTGCGTCTTGATGCGGGGCGCGTCAGCATTGCCACAGTCAGCCGCGGGGTATTTGAAGATTTTATCCCCGTGCGCGGCCGGGTAACGCCCCTGCGCACCCTGTTTCTCGATTCAATAGAAGGCGGCCGTGTAGAGGAAATTTTCGTCGAAGACGGCGCACCTGTGAAGGCTGGCGATCTGCTGGTGCGGCTTTCGAATACGTCATTGCAGCTCGATGTCATCTCGCGCGAGGCCGAGGTGACCGAACAGCTCAATAATCTCAATACGTTGGCTTTACAGCTTGAACAGAACCGCCTTGATCACAAGCGCAGCCTTGTGGAGATCGATTATCAGATCATCCGCTTGACCCGTTTGGCCAACCGTCGGCAAGACCTGTCGGCCAATGGCCATGTGAGCCTGCAGGATCTGGAAACAACCGAAGATGAGCTTAGCTATTGGAAACGCCGCCATGATGTGACTATCGAGGCTCAGACGACCGATGAGCGGCTGCAGAAAGCGCAGATGGTTCAACTCGAAAATTCGGTGGCGCAGCTCAAAACCAATCTTGCCTTCGCCCGCCGCAATCTTGATAGTCTTGATGTGAGGGCACCGATTGCCGGAAAGCTGACGGCCTTCACGGCGGAAATCGGCCAGTCGCTGGCGCGTGGTGAACGGCTTGGCCAGATTGATAGCCCCGAAGATTTCAAGCTTTCAGCCTTGATCGATGAATTTTATCTGCCGCGTGTCGATATCGGCCAAAGCGCCAGTGTTGAGATCGATGGGAGGACCTATCTGCTCTCGATCGCCAAAATTTACCCGCAGGTGCGTGATGGCCAGTTCGAGATCGATCTCGTTTTCAGCGGCACGATGCCATCTGATATCAGGCGCGGACAAACGCTGCAAACGCGCCTTTCGCTTGGCGATCCAACAGAAGCGGTGCTGATCCCGAATGGTGCCTTTTATCAGGATACGGGGGGCAATTGGCTGTTTGTGATGACGCCTGACACCACGCAGGCGATAAAGCGCAGCGTCCGGCTTGGCCGTCGCAATGCCCGCTTCATCGAAGTGCTTGAGGGGCTTGAGCCGGGCGAGCGTGTGGTGACCAGCCCCTATACCGGCTTCACCGACATGGACCGGCTGGAATTCGACCAATAAGGGGGCATGGCCCTCGCCTTTTTAGATGACCTGCTGGATTGATTTTGGAAGGAAAGACGCAAGATGAATGACGACAGGCAGATTGGCGCGATGATCCGGCTTCAGGGGCTGAGCAAATCCTATCAGACCGCTGATATCGAAACGCTGGCGCTTGATGGGATCGATATCGCCATCGAGCGCGGCGAGTTCGTTTCTATCATGGGGCCATCGGGCTGTGGAAAATCGACATTGCTCAATATCGTCGGCATGCTCGATAGCCCCACTTATGGCCATTATTTTTTCCTTGGCGAGGATATTGCCGGCTATGGTGAAAGAAAGCTCGCCAATATCCGCAAAGCCCATATCGGTTTCATCTTCCAAAGCTTTAATCTGATCGATGAACTGAGTGTGCGCGAGAATGTTGAATTGGCGCTGCTTTATCACAAAATTCCGGCAAAAGAACGCCGCGCCCGCGCCGATGTGGTGATGGAAAAGGTGGGCATTATGCACCGCGCCAAGCATATGCCAAGCCAGCTTTCGGGCGGCCAGCAGCAGCGTGTTGCCGTTGCCCGGGCGTTGGTCGCTGAACCCGATCTGATCCTTGCTGACGAGCCGACCGGCAATCTCGATTCCGCCCATGGTCAGGAAGTGATGGATATGCTGCGGGCGCTGAATGACGAGGGCGCAACCATCGTCATGGTTACCCATTCCCCAAGCCATGCCGATTATGCCAAACGCACCATCAATTTGTTTGATGGCCATGTTGTGACCGAAGATATCCGCGAGGTGATCTGAAGGCGGGCCACATATCACACGCCATCAGAAGGCCGATTCATGAACGGATGATCCTGGAAAAAGCCCGCTGCTGCTTTCAAAAGCGACAGCGGGCTTCGTATGCTTGAGGCTTAGTTGGGGGCCGGATTGGCACACTATGGCTTCATTGGAAAGCCTGCCCCGTCATCGCGGCGGCCAAGGCAATGGGGAACAATCGCCGAAACATGAAATCAATGATCATGGTCCGTCCTTTATTCGCTGATTTTTTTCATATAGATGGAACCCATTTCCCGAGGCTTGACATTTGGCGGGTTCAGAGTGACGCCATATATTTCATCACCCTCGCGTTTTCCTTCAAATTGGATAAATCCAATTTTCGGCTCCGGGTGCATCGGGCTTGTAGACGTCGTTTTGATCTTGAAAAATACTTTATCACCCTCTAACCGCAGATCGTAGAATGGGTTTAAATGATATAGTTTTTCATTATCGATATAATTTTTCCATATGACTTCTATCTCGTCTTTTTTATTATAGTGGATAATGATGAAATCATTCTCTTCATGTTCCCCAAAAATATATCGGGTCTGATAAGAGCCAATCAGTTCATCAACATTATTCTGACTAAAGGCAGAACTATTGAAGTGGAAGAAAAAGAGGCAGGTAAGAAGAAGATAAATAGTCCTCGGCATGTCGGATAATTTCAGGAACATTGTTGATTTCCCTTTTTGGTTGTTGAACGTTTCGTAGAAGGCAACCGCTATCGAACGGGGTCAATTCTCGCTCCTGAGAAACAGGATCGGCGAGCGTCGGCTGGCGCTGAGCATGATCGGCAGAACGGCCCCGAGGGCGGCGAGAATGGCGAGAATAACCCCGAACAGAAAGGGCGTGGGGCCAAGCTCGATCCGTTCGGAGAAGGTCTTCAGCCAGGTTGCGTTGAAATGAAAAGCAATCGGCACGGCCACGATAGCAGCGCCGGCAAGCGGGGTCAGGATGCGGCGCGACAAAAGGCCGGTAAGGAGCAGAGTGCTGGCCCCATGCAGCTTGCGCAATGCAAGTTCGCGCCCCTGTTTATGGAGATAATTGGCGGTCAGGCCATAAAGACCGATCAGCGAGAGCGCAACAGAAATGAAGGCAAATCCAAGGACAGCATGCAAACGACCCCGCTCATCGGCAAGCAATGCCTGATATCTGACTTCAAGGCTATCGCCGGCAATATAGCTGCCAATCTCCATTTCCGCCCAGAACGCCGTGAGCCAGGAATGAAATGCGGTCGCGTCTTTCGTTGCCAGGCGATAAAGAATGCCAGCTTCCGGGTTCCCTTCATAAACATAAAGCTGTGGTGCCGGGTCTGCACGGCCCTCGCCCCAAACGATATCCGGTGCGATGCCGATAATCTTGACCAGAGCGCGCGCCCCTTCCATCACCAGATTGAGATCGGTTCCGAGCGCATCCTCGGGCGATGAGAAACCCAATTGGCGCAATGCGCCCTCGCTGATAACGGCGGAACCGGTGCGCCCTAATTTGCGATAGCCCAGACGGTCGACATCCATGGCCTGATCGAACCAACGTCCTGCACGCATCTCGATCCCGAAAAACCTATCGAAACCGGGCACCACATTCATGAAACTGACGGTCAGATCGTTGTCACGTGATCCCGACTGCCCTACAACCGAAATCTGAACTTGATTTTGACCATTATCCGGGATCTTTTGCCCGACCCTTGTCACCGCGAGAACACCTGATTGTGCGGCAATCCGTTCGGCCAAGACATCGAGGCGATGCTCTGTCCCGCTATCAACAGATATCGCATAAACGCTTTCCAGATTTAAACCCCGGTCGAATTTATTCAGATGATCTATCTGCCGAAATATGACAATCGCGGAAATGATAAAAAATATTGTGCAGGTAAATTGTATGAATATAATAACATTTCTATATATAGTTATAATTTTATCATTGTAATATGAAAGCTTTTTATTATGTGCAATGCGATAAGTTATATTATGAGCATATATGGATAATAATGCGATTATTGATATAAATAAAATCGCAATTTTTATTGAAAATTGAGAATTAAATAGGTTTTTATAATCTATATTTATAAATGTAATAGTTTGCAGTAAATTATTAGAGATATAGGCAAACAAAAATAAAGCAATAATGCAAAATATTATCTATACAATATACATAATGATGATTTCTGCAATCATCATATATGATGATATTCCGAATAATTTTTTTAATATTATTTTTTTCTACTGTTATTTAATATATTTGTTTCTATTAGCACATAATTCATAATAGAAAGAACCATCAATATGATACCAAAATATAACAATATATTTATATAATCAATATTAGCCCTCTTTTTCATATAGTGGCTATCGCTTTTGGATTTAATTCTAAGATCGTTTATTCTGTAGATGTCAAAATGAACAGCATTCGTTTCTGTGTTTGAATTAAGGTGTCTCACATGGTTACGTAAAAAAGGCTCCATCGCATCAGCAATCGCTAAGGAATCCAAGCGCTCATGCGTTTTGATATAGGTGAGTACGGTGGCTGGCTCCCACATCGCATCCAGAAAGGCCTGGCCCCGCGATAGGGGTGATGAGACGGGTGCAATCATGCCGAAAAACCGGAAATGCGTTCGGCTTGGCAGGGTTTTCATGACCCCGGCGATGGTGAGCGGGGCGCCGCCATCCACGGCAATGGTTTGGCCAAGCACATCGACGCGACCAAACAGCCGGATCGCTTCTTCCTCCATGATGACCACGCGCTCCGGGCTTTGCAGTGCGGTGGCGGGATCGCCGGAAAGCAGCGGAAGGCCAAAGAATGTAAAGAAATGCGGATCCACAAAATTGATCGCCGTGCGTGCGGGTGCCCCCTCTTTCGGCCTGATGGCAACAACCGATGGCCGATAGATCCGAACGGCATCTTCGATAAAGGGGGCCGAGGCTTTAAGGGCCGGTGCCAAAGCCGCAGGGGCGCTGGTCGAATAGGAGATGATCCCTTGCCCGTTCATATTATGGAGCGAAAATTCAACGCGATGGATGCGCTCCCAATCAGGGAGCCAGGTATCATAGCTGGTCTCATGAAAATGGAGGAGCATCGCCATGAGCAGAATGGTCGTGCCAACCGCCAGCCCAAAAAGGCCAAGCGCGCGCGGCAGGCCCCCCGACCGGAATGACCGGAAGGCCTGCCAAAACGCAATATGAACCTGATCGAAGGCGAGCAACGCCGTTCTGCCGATGGTTTTATCCGCCATAATCACCGCCTCCGGCCATAGGTTTCTATCTTAGTCGGTGAAGGAACCCAGCGAGATGTGGGCATGGCCCCTTCCTTAATCACGACACACGCCAGCGGTGTTATCTTTGTCGTCGGGCTTGGCCCAAGCATCCCATTGATATTTTTCATGTTCTTATCTCATTCTATGAAAAAAGAAGATCATCAATCTATATTCGATATATATCAGAATATAATATCAAACTTCGTTTTCAGTTGTAAGGCATCTCATCGCGCCATCACCATAAAGTGAAAATTATAGAAAATTCCCGCCTCACGATTGTGGGGATTTTTAAACCCATTTTTGGGGGATGGGGGCATGGCTTAGCCAAAGAAAAGGGCATGATGCTCTGGGCTTTAGCGGGTTTAATGCGGCCTGATCCTAATAATATCTATGCAAAGGTCTGAGCCTTGCCTATATCTTTCGGTCAGTTTGCGATGGGTGTTACAGGGAGTTTGGCCAATGGTTGCCGAGAAAGCCGGGGCCACGGTAAAAACCGGGACCACAGAGAAAACTGGCCAAAAAACCAGCAAGAATGACAGCGAATATCTGCTGACCTTTGCCCGTGGCTTATCGGTTTTGCGTGCCTTTGATAGTGATCGCCCGGAAATGACCCTGAGCGAAGTTGCGGCCGTCACGGGGCTGAATGCCGCTGTTGTCCGTCGCTGTCTCAATACATTGCTGGAACTGGGCTATGTTGCCAAAAATGGTCGGCTGTTTTTGCTGACGCCTGAAGTGCTTGGCTTTTCATCGGCTTATTTGAATTCGATGAATCTGGAAACCATCGTGCAACCTTATTTGCAGGATGTTTCCGATAAAACCGGGGATAGCACCTCGATGGCGGTTTTGTGGCGCGATGAAGTGTTATATCTGCAGCATGTATCCACCAATCGGATGATCCGATTGGCGGCGGGCATCGGCACTCGTTTTCCCGCTTATGCCACGTCATTGGGCCGGGTTTTGCTCGCTTTTCAATCCCCCCAAAGCATTGCCGATTATTTCGATCACACCGAATTGGTGCCGCTCACCAGCCATACCACAACATCGCGCAGCACATTGGAAAGCATTCTGGAAGAAACCCGTGCTCAGGGTTATGCCAGTATTCAAGATGAGCTCGATTATGGGATCGTTTCGATTTCTGTGCCGATTTTTGCCGAAAAGCGCGAGATTTTATGCGCCATCAATTGCTCCACCTCCACCGCCCGGATCGATAAAACCGAGATCATCAAGGATCGCCTGCCGATTTTGAATGAAGCCGCCAACCGTATCGAAGCGGCGATCCGCCAATGGCCGCCGCTCGCCCATTCGATCAAGATGCGCTATGCCCCCACCAAGCGGGACAAAACATCGTCCTGAATGTCCCCGAGCCGAGGGATCAGGCGAGAAAGCCACGGATAGCGGCATGATAGGCATCGGGATGGGTAAGATTGACCAGATGCCCACCCCCCGCCACCACGGCTTTTTGGCCAAATGGCAGGCCATAGGCCAGGGCCGACGCCACCAGATCCAGCCAGCGCGTATCCTCTGCCCCCACCAAAGCCAATGTTGGCACATCAATCTGCGTTAAGCGCGCCGCCATGCTGAGGGGGGGCTGAGCTTTTCCCATTTTTCCCTGCCATTGAGGGGCAGGTGCAGGGGCAGGGGCGGGTGCGGGATCGTGCAGAAGATCAAGGCCGCGATAGCCCGCCAGAATGCTATCGACTTGGGCCTGCACCTCGGGCTGATCATGGGGCACCTGCATCAGCCTGTGGGCGCGCCAAGCGGTTCGCACATCATCCATGCGCCCGGCGCGGGCCCAGCGGCGATAATCATCGAGCGGGATCTGCTCATCGCCCTTGGCCAAAGGCAAAAAACCCTCTAAGGGGGCCCCGTGTAAAATCATGGATTTAAGGCGTTTTGGCGATTGTGCCGCATAGCTGAGAGCGAGCCTGCCGCCTTGCGACATGCCGATCAGGCTGGCCTGCGGCAGATCGAAATGATCCAGCACCCGATCGATATCTGCAAGATCTGCCGCCAGATCGGGGGCGGCATCATGATCGCCAAAGCCGCGTCTGTCGATGGCGATGACCATGAAATCCTTTGCGAGTTCAGCAAGTTGTGGGGCCCACATCCGGCGGTTCAAGGTCCAGCCATGGAGCAGGAGCAGGGCCGGGCCGCGCCCCGCATAGCTGACCGGTATAGTGGTGCCATTTCCAGAAACTGTGATGTCTGTCATCGGATTTCCCATGCTTTCGCTGTTCTTGCACAATTTCGATAAATGAATATAATTTCGATCAGCGACATTTGTTCAAAGGAGAGTCAGTATGCCCGAGCCGCAGTTCGATCAAGCCGCTTATGATAAAAAATGCAAAGCGCGTCAGGCGAAAAACAAGGTTCGCATGATGCATCATCATGCTTATCTGGCCAAAGATATGGAAGAAACGCGCAAATTTTATGAAGATCTGTTGTCGATGCCCTTGATCGGCACATGGATCGAACGCACCAATCCGGTGACGGGTGAGCCGGATAATTATATCCACACATTTTTTGAATTGGGCGATGGCTCGTGCCTTGCATTTTTCCAATTCAAGAATGTGGAGCAAAATGCCGATCATGCCATCCAAAGATTCGAGCAGATCAATCCTTTCACCCATCATATCGCTATCGAAGTGACGGATGATGATGCTTTGCAAGAGTATCGCAAGCGTTTGGATGAGGCCGATTATCCTTATGTGCTGACCGATCATGGCTATTTATCATCGATTTATCTGCATGATCCCAATGGGATGCAGGTGGAACTGACAACCCGGGTGCCGAATACGGATGTGATGATGGCCCGGGCTGGTGATGATGCCCGCAGCATTCTGGATCGTTGGATGGCCGAAGATGATGTGCCCACCAATAATTTTGAGCGCGGTGCGGGCTGGGTCGCCAAAGATGCCCAAGCTTGAGAGCATTGCTCCCAAACCCTTGGCCCTGAGCGATTTTTCGATGCCCTACGGAATTGATCAAACAATCAGATAGCCGTTTATGCCGCTTTGGTTTCATCGCCGAAGCGGCATTTTTTCGATTTATGAAATTGACTTCGTAAATCGAAATTCTGTAAACTACATTCATCAGAGGTCAAAAAGTGACAGCCGACAAGCATCCCCCAAAAGAAGGGATGCACAGGTGCCCTTCGGATCGGGGCGCGCTTTAAGGCCTCAGGCAGTGATGAAAGACCAGCCATGCAATCGTCTGGATGCTGCATCGATCAACCCAAGGGGAGGACAAGGCATGTTCAATAGACAGACACCGTTGCCACAAAGCAAAAGGGCCCTGCTGCTCAAAACAGTATGTATGGCCCCATTCCTTGTGGTTTCGGCGCAGCTTTCGGCGCAGGAACAGGGCGGGATTCAAGCACAGGACGAGGCTCCGCAACGCGTGCTTCAACTCGAAGAAATCGTGGTGACCTCACGTAAGCGCGCTGAAAGTTACCAGGATGTGCCGATTGCCGTCACCGCCTTCACGGCTGGCAGTATCGAGCGCACGGGCATCGAAAGGCCGCAGGATTTCATCAACCTCACATCCAATGTGAATTTGGTGCAGACGCAAAATCAGGGCGCGTCTTTTGTTGTGGTGCGTGGCATCGGTCAGGCGCGGAACAGCGAACCATCGGTGGCGGTGGTGGTTGATGGCGTTTTGCAAAGCAATCCTGAAATGTTCAACACTGAATTATTCGATATTTCCCGCATCGAAATCCTGAAAGGCCCCCAGGGCGCGCTATATGGGCGCAATGCCATTGGCGGGGCCATCATCATCGATACCGAAGAGCCGACCCTCGATTATGAAGGCAAGATCAAGGTTGGGGTGGATAATGGCTTTGGCTATCAAACCAAGGGCAGCTTTTCCGGACCGATCACCGAGAGTCTGGGCTTTCGCGTTTCGGCCTCTTATGTGGATACGGATGGGGTCATTCCCAATACCTTCCTCGATGAAGAAGCGCAGCCTTTTGAAGACCTCTCCTTGCGCGCACGCCTGCTTTATGAGCCATCCGAAAAGCTGAAGGTGGATGTGATCGGTAATATCATCCTCACCGATGCCAGGGCCTTTACCTTTCGGATTACTGAAGATGTAAATACGGTGCTGCCGGTGCGGGTGAATAACCCCGGTGTGAATGAGCGCGATAGCTATAATGCTTCTGTGCGGGCGGAATATGATGCCGGTTTTGCAACGCTGACATCCGTGACCGCATGGAATAAAACCGATGAACTGGCAACCGGGGATGCCTTTGATTTCCTGCCGATTGAAGACTCATTCCTGGCCGGTCAGCTTGGCTTTCCTATCGATCTCAATCAAACTGCATTTTTCAAAACGGATTCGATCAGCCAGGAATTTCGTCTCACATCTCCGGTCGGTGAAAAATTCAGTTGGGTTGCCGGAACGTATCTGATCCAAACAGATCGCTTTGCTTCGCTCAGCACGCGCTTTGATACCGGAAACGGCATTGATCCGGAAAAGATCGACCCCAGCACCAATCCGTTGAATTTGCCGACCTCATTCCTTGCGGATCAGCAAAATAACTTCGCCTATGCCTTCTTTGGCGATTTGGTCTATGAACTCTCGCATAAAGTGCAGTTGCAAGCCTCTGTCCGTTATGACAATGACCGTCGCCGCATCACCACATTGACCCCCGATGCCCCCTTCTGTTTTCCCGATGGGGCGACACCTACCCCTTGTCTGCCTGCCAATTCGGCCTTTGAGGGGCAGGAACGGCAAACCCGTTTTGACTCGATCCAGCCAAAATTCACCGCCCGTTATCAGCCCAGCGAAGACGTCAGCCTTTATGCAAGCTGGGGCAAGGGCTTTCGCTCAGGTGGCTTCAATCAATCCGGTGTGGGCACCGTGGCCGCCAATCTGGGCATTGCCGGGGTGAATGATATTTTCGATGCCTCGACCGCCCGCACCACTGAAGTCGGCATGAAGGCGCAATTATTCAATCGCCGCTTAAATGTTGGCGCGGCGGCCTATCATACGGATATGAAGGGCGAGCTGTTCTTCGTGTTCATTGCCCAGAATTCAACGCAAAACCTTGGGACCATCGACAAGGTTGCGCATAATGGCTTTGAAGTCGAAGCCGATGCCTTGCTGCTTGAAGGGCTGCGGCTGAATGCCAGCCTTGGCTTTAACGACAGCAAGATCAAGGATTTCGTCGATCCAACGGCCATCGGCAATGAAACGCCGCTCAATACCCGGCTGACCAGCAATATTGGTCTGGAATATGCCTATCCATTAGGCATTTTCGATGATGCAGATCTGATTTTGCGGGCCGATCATATCCGCTTTGGCAAAACATGGTGGGAGCCCTTCAACACGACGGTGCGGAACCCGGTGAACCTTGTTAATCTGCGGGCTTCGATCGAAAATAATCTCTGGACCTTTGCGGCCTGGGCGAAAAATGTCACCGACAAGGATTATAATGCCGAATTCTCGCCCGGTGGCTTTACCTTCCGTGCGCAACCCAGAACATGGGGTGTCGATCTCACTCGTCGGCTTTGACATGAAAGCTTAGGTTTTCGTCATTCCAGCGCCCCGGCCTTCTGGCCGGGGTGTTTTTTTGTCCTTCGGGGTGGAACCCCAAATCGTCGCTCCGGGCGAAGATTCGTTGTCCACTCTTTAGTTGCTTCCGCTCCGCCCGGCGCGGCGCGTGATCGAACCGTTGGTGTTGGCGCCGGCACTCGCATGAAGCGTGCTCAAGGCTGGGCTGCTCGTCTGTGGCCCTTCACAAGATGGACCCCTGTGCGATGGAACTGTGATATGACGGGTGCAGGCGGTTGTCAGTATTTTTCTGTTTTATCCTTCATCGCCATGTTTTTTTAAAATGATTTTATTATATAGTGGATGTGCGTAGGCGCTTGTCTCTCATCATGCTATAAACCGCTGCGCAAAGCCGTACCCTTATCAAGGCCCTCATCAAGGAAAGACGAGAGTTCATGAAAGCTTACCGGACCGGACACCCCCCACTCATTGAGGGCTCTGCCCCGAAAGCCGATATTCAATGGGGGTCAACGATCCCGTTCATTCTAGCGCATCTGGTTTGTTTTGCCGCTATCTGGACCGGGGTTCATCTGGTTGATGTCATGATCGCCCTTGGTCTTTATGCGCTGCGCATGTTTGGGGTCACCGGCGGTTATCACCGCTATTTTTCCCATCGCACCTTTAAAACCGGGCGCGTGTTTCAATTCATTCTGGCCTTCATTGCCCAAAGCTCTGCCCAGCGCGGCGCTTTATGGTGGGCGTCCACCCATCGGCATCATCATCGCCATTCCGATACCGATGAAGATGTCCATTCACCCGTAAAGCGCAGCTTCATTTATTCCCATATGGGTTGGATTTTTGACCGCAAGCATAGCGAAACCGATCTTTCGACGGTTCCTGATCTCGCCAAATATCCCGAATTGCGGTGGCTGGATCGCAATCGCTATCTGCCCCCCATCTTTTTGGGGTTCGTGGTGTGGCTGCTGGCGGGATGGTCGGGCCTTGTGGTTGGCTTTTTCTGGAGCACAGTGGCCCTGTGGCACGCCACATTCTTCATCAATTCGCTGGCCCATGTGCATGGCAATCAGCGCTATCTGACCGGCGATCAATCCCGCAATAACTGGTGGCTGGCGCTGCTGACCTTTGGCGAAGGCTGGCACAATAATCACCATTATTATCAAAGCGCCGCCTGTCAGGGCTTTCGCTGGTATGAAATTGATATCAGTTTCTACATCCTGAAGGGGCTGGCCTTCATTGGTGTGGTGCATGAACTGAAAACACCCCCTGAAGCCGTCGTCAAAAATGAACAAAGGCTGGGCCGCGCTGTGGTGGAAAAAGCCGCGCTTCAATTGGCGGGCAGCTTTCATCTCGATCGCATCTCCACCGAGTTGCGCCAGTCTCTTGCAAGCGGTCGCGCAAGCTTTGATGCCTCGATGGATGATCTCTCGCACAAGATGGATGAGCTTCACAAAGACATCAATATTCTGCTCGATCAGTGGCAGGCCCAGCTTGATTTCAAGATGGAACATGCCCGCCATGAAATGGGTGCCTTCGTGCATCATCTGCATCTGCCCGATTTGCCTGATCTGCCCAATGGTCAGCAATTGCGTGATCGGGCTTTGCGGATGTTTGCGCAAACCCCATCGATGAATGAGATTCTGGAGCGCGCCCGCCAGATCATGATCGCCAAAGTGCGGGAGTCCTTGATGCATACGCACACAGGTTCGATGCCCGCTTCGGCATGATTTTTTGGGGCCTGATTTTTTGGACCTGATTTTGGCCGGGTCCGATGCCGCGGAGTAAAAGCGGCCCGCCCCGGATTTAGATCCGGCGGCGGGCTTCTGGCGGCTGAGGCCAGAGGGGTGGAGCATGAAACCATCGAGATCGCCGAGGATCGACCGGATATCAAATGGACATCATGCGTCCTAAGGGATGCAGGGTGTGGCCATGCGACTTGTGGCCATCAGAATGACATGCCGATAGAAAAGACCACCGTGGCATCGGTGGTCGTCCCGGCTTTGCTGGTATCCACATAGGCTGCGGAGAAACTCAATCCCTTCCAGCTTCCGGAAAGGCCAAGGCTCCAATCGACTTTATTGTCGCCAAAGGCGCCATCCTCATAGCCAAGGGTGCCATTGATCGAAAAAGGGGTATCGCCCAAAGCCAGCGAACTGGAATTATAGATATAGATATTATCGTTATTGCCGATATTGGATTGATCCGGGGCATAAGCGGCGCCAAATGTAGTGCTGAAGGCTCCAAAGCTGCGGCCCACGCTGACATAAGGCTCTACATAATCGGTATTTTGCCCACCGGGGAACAAAAAGGCCGTGACCCCGGCGGTGATGTCAAAGCCTTTCAGGGTGAACCCATAGCCGGCATAAAGATCAAGCTCGGTCTCGGCGCCGTTAAAGGTTTCGATGCTCGATGCCCAGGTTCCGATGAAAAATCCCGGTGCGGTATTGAGGCTGATGCCCCCCTGGATGGCGGCATCTTCATCGCTTAATGAAACGCCGCGAAAGCGATAATCGGATACGAGGGCCACATTGCCGCTTATGGTGAAAAATTCAGGTTTCTCCTCAGCCTCTTCGGCTTCTTGGGCCTTGGCGGCGGGGGCGGCCAGCAGCGCCGATATGATCATGGCTAAAGCGCTGAAAGATGTGAAGACGCGCGCTTTAGCGGCGGCAGGCTTCAGGCAAAGGGGGACTGTGCGTTCCATGATGGGTTCCTTCCATGGACGTTGAAATGCGATCAATACTGGAGCCGGGCTTTGATGTTTTGGTGGATCAAGGGCGTTTCAGAGCCGGATCACACCCCTGTTCCAAAGATGCGGGAAACCAGCCCCAGACCATGCTGGCCTCCCGCGTCCTCTCCTCAGTTGCCTCGGTATTTATGCGAACCGCCGCCAAATTCGGGATAGGCTTCCAGCCCCAATTCAGCGATATCCGATCCGATGGTTTCCGCTTCTTCATGCAGCCTGATCCCGATGGTATATTTCAGGATGAGCCAGAAGATGGTGCTGAGCACGATGACGAAGGCACCGATGGCAACAACTCCGATAAGCTGGGTCAGGAAACTTGCATCGCCATTGGTCAGGGGAACCGCCAGGGTGCCCCAGATGCCGCTCACCAGATGCACCGAAATGGCGCCGACCACATCATCGATCTTCAGCCGATCAATGAAGGGAATGGCAAAAACCACCAAAGCCGAGCCGATCGAGCCGATGATGATCGCCTGCCCGATGCTGGGGGTCAGCGGCTCGGCAGTGATCGCCACCAGCCCCGCCAGAGCCCCATTGAGGCTCATGGTCAGATCGACCTTTTTATAGATGATCCGGGTGAGGATCAGGGCCGTTACCACACCGCCGGCAGCAGCCATATTGGTATTGGCAAAAATCTGGCTGATGGCGATGGAATCCGCCGCTGATCCAAGGGCTAATTGCGATGCCCCATTAAAACCGAACCAGCCAAACCACAAAACGAAGGTTCCCAATGTGGCCAGTGGCAGGCTGGAACCGGGCATGGCGCGCGGACGGCCATGAGCATCATATTTGCCAAGCCGTGCCCCCAGAATGATCGCCCCCGTGAGCGCCGCCCAGCCGCCGACCGAATGAACCAGCGTCGAGCCGGCAAAATCGGCAAAGCCCATTTCTGAAAGCCAGCCGCCGCCCCAATGCCATGCCCCCTGCAGTGGATAGATGATCCCGGTGAGCAGGGCGGTAAAGATCAGGAAAGGCACCAGCTTCACCCGTTCGGCCATGGTGCCGGAGACGATGGAGGCGGCTGTGGCCACAAAAACCATCTGGAAAAACCAATCGGATGTTGCCGCATAGCCCGCCGAAAAATCACCCGTTTCGGCCAGGGCCGCGCTATCATCGGGCGACCAGAAGCCGATGCTGCCCATGAAGCCGCCATCAACCCCATCATACATCAGGCGATAGCCGATGAGATAATACATGATCCCGGCAATGGAATAGAGCGAGATGTTCTTGAGACAGATATCGGCAACATTTTTGGAGCGCACGAGCCCCGCTTCCAGCATGCAAAAACCAGCCGCCATCCACATCACCAGAAAGCCACCGATCAAAAACAGCAAAGTATTGAAAACAAATGCCGTTTCTTCGGAGACAGCGGCAAAAGCCGGGGCCGGGGCCAGCAGCGCCGAGACCACCAGCCCGGTGGCGGCACAGGCTCGCAAAAGGCGCATCTGCCCCTTCATCTGATCAAAGAGCCGCTTCATTGCTATCCTCCGTTCTGATGCGCATGGCAAATTCCACCGGCAGGACGAAAATTTTCCCGTCTCCCATCTTTCCGGTTTGCGCTGCTTTTTTGATTTCTTCGATCGCGGATTCCATCTGTGCTTCGGGCACAACGGTTTCGATCTTGATCTTGGGAACAAAGCTGATGGCATATTCCGCCCCACGGTATATCTCCGTGTGGCCTTTCTGTCGGCCATAGCCCTGCACTTCGCTCACGGTCATGCCCTCAACCCCGATCGCCGATAAACTGTCTTTCACGGCTTCAAGGCGGGATGGCCGAATAATGGCAATAATCATTTTCATTGGCGCAGCCTTTTCGACTTTGTGTTTCTGTTTATGACACAAACAGACCGTCTTATTGTGCACCGCAAAAGATTTGGTTATAGTCCCCAAAAGGGTGACAGGATAAAAGGTGCCGCCATCACACATGATCTGGAAGCGCTCATCGAATCCATCGGGCTGCCCAATTTTGACGAAATTTTATTGCAAAGGGCCATCAGCCTTGGGCAATGCCATGTCAGCCTTGGGTTTTTATATCTGCCCGGAAGGGTGATCGTTTTATCGGCGGCGGGCGATGGGCCTTATGGCGAATTGGCAACGCTTGCGGCTCTGCGCTATGGCGCGCGCCTGTGGCCCGAAGATCATAGCCTGAAATCGCATCTGAAAGGTCTGGTTGAAAAACAGACACGCCTTCACCTCACTGATCGTGATGAGGTGGGGTCAGAAGCCATCGGCCTGCGATTGTTCGATTTTCTCGATGCCCGCACGCAGATGTCTTTTTATCGCAAGCTGGAAGATGGCACTTATATTCTGCGTTTTTACGCGGCCAAGGCTTTCAGCAAAAAACAGCATCGTGCCATGGAGCAGGAGGGCGGCATGATCATGGCGGCGCTGTCCCGGCATGGCGAATTGCGCAAGAAAAGCCATCGCCCGGTGCTGAAACAAAATGCCCGGACCATGATCGCCGATAGCCTCACGCGGGCGGATCGCCATCTGACCGCGCGTGAGGTGGATGTGTGCAAAAGCACCTTGCTGGGAAAATCGGTGGAAGCCATCAGCCTTGATCTGGGGATCACCGAAAACAGCGTGCGCACCTATAAAAAGCGCGCCTTTCGCCGCTTGGGCATTTCATCGCAAGCGCAGCTTTTCGCCTTGTGCTTTAATGATGCCACCGAACGCTGAGATTGGGGCCTTAGGCAATCAGCGCCCGATAAAGATGCCAGGTGGCATGGCCCAGGATGGGGAAAACCACGGCCAATCCCACAGCCATCGGCAGAAATCCCACAAAAAGCCCAGCCACAACGATCAGGCCCCAATAGCCCATGGCTTTGGGATTGGCGATCACGGCCCGAATTGAGGTGGCAAGGGCCGTTGGGGCATTCACATGCTTATCCAAAAGCATGGGAAAGGATACGACGCTGATGGTGAAGCTGGCCACCGCAAAAACCGCACCCACGATATTGCCCACAAAAACCATCATCCAGCCTTCGGTGGTGCTGAACATCCCGGCCAAAGGGGCCGCAGGGCTGGCGATGGTGCCTAAAGTGTGGCTGTAGATCAGCACGGCGGCCAAAATCCACAAGGAAAAAACCAGCAAAATGAGCAGGCCCAGCATCAAAATCTGGCTGAAGGCGGCGGAGCGGAAAACCCCGAAAGCATCGCGCCAGTGGATTTCCCCTGTTTCTTCGCGCCGCCGGCTCATTTCATAAAGCCCTAAAGCGGCAAAGGGCCCCACAAGGGTAAAGCCTGCAATCAGGGGATAAACAAGGGGCAAAAGATCGCGCCCGGTGACCGCCGCCACCAGAATGAAACACAAGATCGGATAAAGCAGCCCAAGAAAGATGGCATGGGATGGCCTTTTGAGGAAATCACCATAGCCCGCGCGCAAGGCGGCTTTCACATCGCTGATTTCTATGTGCCGGATTTTGGGAAGATCGGCAGAGTGCTCATTCGAGCCAGAAACATTCTGAGCATGTGCAGTGGTCATGGGCGTTCTCCTTCTTGGTGATCGATTGCGATCAACGCCCTACCATTATGCGACATTTTGCCGCGCAGGTCATCCCATCCCTTCAGAAAAGTCAAAATTTATCGTGAAACATCTGTGATAGTGCCGGGTCCTGACCCTATGCTTTGCGGCCTATATCATCAGGCTGTTGATCGCCAGACCACAAAGGGCGGCGAGAATGACGGCGGCCGCATTCAAAAATCGATCGGTGAGGCTGATCGGTGCATCCGAAGGCTGGTTTTGCTCTGTGCGCATCGAAAATCTCCTTCATCATCAAAAGCCATAGCGATTGCGTTCATCGGGAGTCTGGCGATTGTTGCGGTGCAATAGAAGCCCCGAATGCTGCGCGCCTGCCATGCATCACCTGCATAGGTCGGCGGCCTTTCATGTTTTTGCTGCTTTCCTTGCTCATATCTGTGAGGCTGGGTGATCGAAAGACATAATTATCCCCATGGAGCCGATATGAAGATCACATTTCTGGGCGGCGTAGGCACGGTGACTGGCTCCAAATATCTGATTGAACACCAAAAAAAACGCATCCTTGTGGATTGCGGCCTGTTTCAGGGCTATAAGCAGCTTCGTTTGAAAAACTGGCAGCCCTTTCCTGTTCCTCCCGCCTCCATTGATGCTGTCATCCTGACGCATGCCCATATCGATCATTCGGGCTATCTACCGCTTTTGATCAAAAATGGTTTCAAGGGAAAGGTTTATGCCACGAGCGGCACCTGCGATCTTTGCCATATCCTGTTGCCGGATAGCGGATTTCTGCAGGAAAAGGATGCAGACTTTGCCAATCGCCATGGCTTTTCCAAGCATCGGCCTGCGCAACCGCTTTATTCTCAGCGCGATGCCGTGCGGGCCTTGGAGCATTTAAAGCCCATGGCCTTTGATGTGCCTTTCGATCTCGATGGAATTGGCACGGTTTTATTTCGGCCCGCCGGGCATATTCTGGGGGCGGCCATTGTCGAGCTTCAAATAGCGGGGAAACGGATCGTTTTTTCCGGTGATCTGGGGCGGAAGGATAGCCCGATCATGGTTGATCCGGCGATCCTTCATCATGCCGATTATCTGGTTGTTGAATCCACCTATGGCAATAAAGTGCATGATCCCGGCGATGTGGAAACCGCACTGGCCGCCATCATCAATCAAACTGCGGCGCGCGGGGGAACGGTGTTGCTGGCCTCATTTGCCGTGGGGCGGGCGCAAATGCTTTTATATCATCTGTGGCGATTGAAAGAGGCCCGAAAGATTGGCGACCTGCCCATTTTTCTCGATAGCCCCATGGCGATCAATGCCACCGAGCTTTATGGTCGTCATGCGGGCGAACATAAATTATCCCCTGAGCAGTGTGAAAAGATATTCTCCGCCGCCCGATATGTGCGAGAGGTGGAAGACTCCAAAGCCCTTGATCATGATCCCATGCCCAAAATTCTGATTTCAGCCAGTGGAATGGCCACGGGCGGACGGGTGCTGCATCATTTGAAAAGCTATGTTTCCGATCATCGCAACTGCATTTTATTCACGGGATTTCAGGCGGGAGGCACGCGCGGTGAAGCACTGCTGGCGGGGGCGCAATCGATCAAGATCCATGGGGCCTATTATCCGGTGAAAGCCGAGGTGCAATCGCTGCCCATGCTTTCTGCCCATGCCGATAGCAATGGCATCATGGATTGGCTGGGGCATCTGGAAAGCCCACCACGCTGCACGTTCATCACCCATGGCGAACCGGCGGCAGCAGATTGCCTGCGCCACCGGATCGAAGAGGATTTAGGCTGGAAAACCCTGGTCCCCGATTATCGGGAAACCGTGGCTCTGCGCTGAGAGGATTGCGAACGGCGTGGATTTTGGCCTGCCGGTGCGCCCTGGCGTTTGGCGCCGCCATGGCCATGGGATGCGCCCGCAGATGATCCATTGCGACCCCCGCGCCCGCCGCCGCCGCTCTTGCCGCTTCTGGCTGAACGGATCGAGGCCACCGGACCGCTGGGCGGCGTTCCACCAGCCAGATCCAAAGTCCTGCGGGTCAGCTTTTCGATTTCGCGCAGCAGGGGATATTCGGTTTCATCGCAAAAGCTGATGGCAATGCCCTGGGTGCCCGCCCGGGCCGTGCGGCCGATGCGGTGAACATAGCTTTCCGGCTCATGGGGCAGATCGAAATTGATGACATGGGTGATATGATCCACATCAATCCCCCGGGCCGCAATATCGGTGGCCACAAGAATACGCGATTGGCCGGACCGAAAGCTGCTTAAAGCTTTCTGGCGGGCATTTTGCGATTTATTGCCATGGATGGCATCGGCGCTGATCCCGGCACGTTCGAGCTGGGTGGCGATCCGGTCGGCGCCATGTTTGGTGCGGCTGAAAACGATCACGCGGCTTAAGGCTGGATCACCCAGAATTTTGGTGAGCAGGGCGCGTTTATCATTTTGCGCCACATGATGCACATGCTGCTCGATCCGATCAACGGTGATGGTTTCAGGGGTGATATCAACCCGCACCGGCTGATGCAGAATTTCATCGGCAAAGCGCTGGATGGGGGCGGGCATAGTGGCAGAGAAAAGCAGCGACTGACGGTTCTTTTTGATCAGTGCAACAATTTTACGGATATCATGGATGAACCCCATATCCAGCATCCGGTCTGCTTCATCCAGAACCAGAAAATCGCAGCCATCAAGACGCACATGGCGCTGGCTGATGAGATCGAGCAGGCGACCGGGGGTGGCGATCAGAATATCGATACCGCGCGCCACATCACGCACCTGTCGGCCCATGGGAACGCCGCCCACAACCACACTTTGCGAAAGCCGGCTGCCCTTGGAAAAGGTGCGGATGGCATCCGAAATCTGCAAGGCCAATTCCCGTGTGGGGGCAAGGATCAAGGCCCGGGGCTGGCCCGGCTTGACGGTGATGGGGCTGCTGGTCAAAAGCTGGATCAAAGGCAGGGAAAAGGCGGCGGTTTTGCCGGTGCCGGTTTGGGCGATGCCCAGCACATCACGGCCTGAAAGCAGCGGTGGAATGGCTTGTGCCTGAATGGGTGTGGGTTGGGTAATGCCCAATTGATCGAGGGCGGTGCTGATGGTCTTGGTCAGGCCAAGATCTGCAAAGGTCGGGTTGGTCACGAAGCGTAACTTTCTGCACGGCGCAGGCCAGCCATCAATGGCAGCCGGGCGATGCGTTGCCGCAGCCCACACGCATCCGGGCCATGGAAAATAAATATTGAAATGTCTCGAGATGAGAGGCCGTTTAAATCGCTATGATCCGGCGGCGTTTCGCGTGATCGCGAGAAATCAGAAGGTTCAATGCGCCTCATTAGCGCAAATGTCAAGGAGATTGGGCAGGGCAAGGCTGAATAACGGGTTCAAATGCGGGTCAGGAGCGGCAGGGCCTATTCGGCGCGGCCCCGCATCTCCATTTCTCAGGGTCTGATTTAAAAGGAGTGGAGTGATATCACGGGCTTATGATTCAACCGTCTTTGTCGAGAAGATGGAGGATCGAATGACCTAGGCTGATATTACTCGCCAGCAGCATAGCCGGGATGATCTGCGTTATTCAACCGATTTGACGGACCGGGAGTGGGCCCTGGTGGCTGGGATGATCCCGCCGGCGAAGACCGGGGTGCGACCGATGAGCCGGGGCTATATCTACAAGCTGCTGGGCAACCCGCTCTATGCGGGCCGGATCGCCCATAAGGGACAGACTTATGAAAGCCAACATCCAACGATCATCGATGCGGCGAACCTATGAACGGCACCTTGCCGCGTGTCAGAAGCTGGACGATGCCTGCGGGCGGGAAATGCTAAAGTTGATGCGCAGTCTGGGCGTCCCGGTGTAGGCAAGGACGAAAAGGGCGGTGCTATAGAGGACGGAAGGGGGGATTCGATCACCGGTACTCACAATTTCCGACGAGAGTTGCAGACTTATTTATAGCTACTTCAAAACGATGAATTGAATAAAACATTTTATTGTTCATTGTATCAAACGTGTATAATTCATTTACAGAATCATTATATATGACTATTATTGATATAGTGTGTTCCCCAACTCCTATAATTTCCACTGCTTTACTATTTGATTTTGCACTTTGTAGAATTCCTGTTGCATCCTTAAATAATATATCCGCATTATTATCGCTGTCTAAAGCTAAGACTATATTCACCTTCAGTTATCCTATCATCCCTCCAGCCTGCTTCGTTTTTAGGGATAAAATCTCCTGAAAGGAAATACGCATAGCCTTGAATTCCACTGCACGTCATAATAGTTTCGGCTAGTGCCTCGCTCTTTATTATTAGTATAAGTACAACACCACAGATAATTTGTATTAAGAATCGTGTTGGCCGAATGATGCATAAGCGCATGCTATCAGATTCCCTTCGCTATTTCGTTCCACATCGACCAGCCGATATCAATTCCAGTCCTTCGCATCACAAAAGACATAGTGAGGTTCAGTTTCACAGGCTCCTAAGAATGGTATACTAAGCACTGCCAAGGCAATTCGTTGCGGCAACTTCGAGCATCCGGATATTGAGCCGTCACTGATGCTGGCCGGCAAGGGAGGGAGGGCGATCGCCTGATAGGCCTGCGCCTCGCATTCCGCTGGATCGACGGTCTTTTGGCTCGCGGCCATTTCGCCCGCAAGCTCCGGGTGGACCCATTCGTATTATGGCCCCGCCTGCACGCAGCCTGCGACGAGCCCGGTCACAAGCAGGATAAAGAAGCGCATATCGTGCCTCCCCTCGCTCATAGAGAGCGCAATTTATAACTGTATCGGCCTAAGAAATTATTAAGGCGCGCCCTTGCCGAGTGCGGTACGGCCGCTGAAAGCGCGGCACTCGTCTTCAATAACGACCTTCAAGCCATCTATATGTGTGGGAATGAATGTGGGAACGCGAAAAGCCCGAGAGCTTATTTTGTTTTAAAAACAGAATGATAAACAAAAGAGCTGGCGGAGAGGAAGGGATTCGAACCCTCGATGAGCTTTTGACCCATACTCCCTTAGCAGGGGAGCGCCTTCGACCACTCGGCCACCTCTCCGCCGCCGGGTTTATTCGTCTCGGCTCTGTCTGTCAACGCTCTAAACGATTATTGGCGCAAGTTAAGGGCCTATGCCTCTGCGCCACTTCAGACCAGTGTCTGCATCCGGTCGGATGTTTTAAGGTCGATAATCCGGCTGGCGGGCAAAATGATATCAACCCTGGTGCCCTTGCCCAATGCGCTGTGCAGTTCCAATCGCCCGCCATGGGCTTCGGTCAGAGCCTTGCACAAAGGAAGGCCAAGGCCGGTCCCCTCGGCCTTGCGGGCCAGGTGGCCTTCTGCCTGGCCAAAAGGCTCCAGAACCCGGGCCAGATCCTGTTCGGCAATGCCGATGCCATGATCCTCGACCGTCAGGACAAACTCGCCCGTCTCCGTAATCTGCATACGGATATGAATGTCTTTGGACTCGCCGGAAAATTTGATGGAATTATTGATCAGATTAACCAAAATCTGCCGCATCAACTGGCTATCGGCATAGATATCGGGCAGGCCAGCCGGGGCATCCAGATGCAGATTGATCCCCCGGCGCATGGCCGTTTCCCGCAGCATCCGCATCACCACCCGCGCCACATCCTCAAGATCCACATAATCTTCTTGCAAAACAAGCCGATTGGCTTCCACCTTCGACATATCAAGAATGGCATTGATCACATTGAGCAGATGCTTGCCGCTTTCATTCACATCTTCGATATATTCGGCATATTGGCGCGGTTCGATCCGGCCCAGTGTTTCGGCCCGCATGAAATCGGTAAAGCCGATGATGGCGTTCAAAGGCGTGCGCAATTCATGGCTCATATTGGCGAGAAACATGGATTTCGTGCGATTGGCAGTTTCCGCTGCAATCTTGGCCTGTTCCAACTCGGCAGAGCGCATTTTGGCGCGCACCACGCTCATCTGCAGCATCGAAAGCGGCGTGCCGATCCCCGCATAAAGATCGTTTTTTGTAACGATGAACCCTTGGGTGAGGGCGGCGGGCCGCTCATCAAGAATGAACTGACCCAAAAGCTCGATGCTCATGCGGCCATCCACGATCAGGGGGGTGGAATCCATCAGCCGGGTGATCGGCTTCTTCTCAAACAAAGGCCTGCCAAAGCGATCCGCCAGCCGCAAGGTCAGTTCATGGCGATTGACAAGGCCCAAGGGCTTCCCATCCTCAACCACGGCAATGGCCAGAAGATCGGTTTCGCCGGAAAAAATTTCATAGACTTCCGCGCATAAGGCATCCGGGCCAACAACCGGGGCGTCCGTCGCCAGCGCTTCAATGATGTCCATAAGCCTCACCAGTTCACATGATAGAGCGTCTAGGAGAGCGGGCTTGAGATTTCGTTAATTGTGCCTGCACTGCCGTGATCCCCCAAAGGCCGAACTGCGTGCTTGCCTGCACCTTAAGATCAGCAAAAGATTGCGCAATGTTGATCACCGCACCATGACAATTTTATCACAGCGCGGCGATGATGTGTTCACAATCGCGTCAATCCCGAAATTTTCAGGATGACCCCAGCTTTTTTGCGAGGATTTCATTAACCACCGCCGGGTTCGCCTGCCCCCGGCTTTCCTTCATCACCTGCCCCACCAAAAAGCCGATGACCTTGGTTTTCCCGGCTTTATACTGTTCCACCTGCGTGGGATTGGCGGCGATGATCTGATCGGCCATGGCTTCGAGCGCACCGGTATCCGAGACCTGCTTCAGGCCCTTTTCCTCAACAATCACAAGGGGATCACGGCCAGTAGCAAACATATCTTCCAGCACATCTTTCGCTGCAGAGCCGGAAATGGTGCCATCAAGCACCAAAGCCAGCAAAGCCGCAGAACGCGCCGGATCAATGGGGCATTGGGTGATGTTTTGGCCCGCCTTATTCAGATGGCCATAAAGATCCGACAGCATCCAGTTTGAAGCTTTGGCAGCGATTTTGGCAATCGGCTGCCCGGTTTTGGCCACAAGCGCATCGATCAGCTGCTCGAACCAATCGGCGCTTTCCTTTTCCCCCACAAGGGTTGCGGCATTATGTTCGGCCAGGCCCCATTCATGGGTGAACCGGGCCTTTTTGGCATCGGGTAATTCCGGCAGGCTTTGCCGCGCCGCCTCGATAAAGGCCTCGTCAAATTCCAAAGGCAGCAGATCAGGATCGGGGAAATAGCGATAATCATGCGCATCTTCCTTGGATCGCATGGAGCGCGTTTCCCCCTTATTGGGATCAAACAGCCGGGTTTCCTGATCGATGGTGCCGCCCGCCTCGATAATATCCACCTGCCTTTGGGCTTCATATTCGATCGCCTGCATCACGAAACGCACAGAATTGACATTCTTGATTTCGCAGCGCGTGCCAAAGGGCGCGCCGGGACGACGGACCGAGACATTGACATCGGCGCGCATCGATCCCTGCTCCATATTGCCATCACAAGAGCCGATATAGCGCAAAAGCGTGCGCAGCTTTTTCAGATAAGCCCCGGCTTCTTCCGGCGTGCGCATATCGGGTTTGGAGACGATTTCCATCAGGGCAACGCCCGATCGATTGAGATCGACCAAAGTCATGCGCGGATGCTGATCATGGATCGATTTTCCCGCATCCTGCTCCAGATGCAGGCGCTCGATCCCGATGGCCTTGCTCGCGCCATTGGCCAGTTCCACATGCACTTCGCCCTCCCCCACGATAGGATCGGAAAACTGGCTGATCTGATAGCCCTGAGGCAGATCGGCATAGAAATAATTCTTCCGGTCAAAGCGCGAATAGCGGTTGATTTTAGCATCCAAAGCCAGCCCGGTTCGCACCGCCTGACGCACACATTCGGCATTGATCACCGGCAACATGCCCGGGAAAGCGGCATCCACCAGGCTCACATTGGCATTCGGCTCCGAGCCAAATGTGGTGGATGCACCGGAAAACAGCTTGGCTTTCGAGGTCACCTGCGCATGAACCTCAAGACCAACGACGATTTCCCAATCCCCGGTCGCCCCACGAACGACATACCCTTCCGGAGCGATGCTCATGCGCCTTTCCTCCACCATGCTGCGGGCCGGGCAGTGAATGCCGCAGCCTTTTCCATCACTTGGGCAATTTTCAAAACCGTGCCTTCATCAAAAGCGCGGCCCAAAAGCTGCAATCCCAAAGGCAGGCCATCCGCCGATAAAGCCGCCGGGATCGAAATCCCCGGCAACCCTGCCAAAGACGCAGGCACGGTGAACACATCATTCATATACATGGCCAGCGGATCAGGCTTCGCCCCAAAGGCAAAAGCCGCGCTGGGTGCGGTGGGGGTAAGGATCGCATCGACCTTTTGCCAGGCATGGGCGAAATCATCGGCAATCAGGGTGCGCAGCTTTTGCGCCTTCAGATAATAGGCATCATAATAGCCGGCAGACAGCACATAAGTACCCATCAAAATCCGCCGCTTCACCTCATCGCCAAAACCTTCGGCGCGGGTTTTTTCATAAAGTTCGGTGAGGCCATCCCCCGCTTCAAGCTCAGCACGAAAGCCATAGCGCACGCCATCATAGCGGGCCAGATTGGATGACGCCTCGGCCGGGGCCACAATATAATAGGTGGGCAGGGCATAATGGGTGTGGGGCAAAGAGATTTCAACGATCTCAGCCCCCGCATCCTTCAGCCAATCCATGCCTTTTTGCCACATGGTATCAATTTCGGGCGACATGCCATCCACCCGATATTCCTTGGGAATCCCAATCTTCAAGCCGCGAATATCGCCGCCCAAAGCCGCTTCATAATCGGGCACGGGGGTATTGACACAGGTGCTGTCTTTTTGATCATAACCCGCCATCGCCCCCAGCATGATGGCGCAATCGCGTACCGAGCGGGCAATGGGGCCCGCCTGATCGAGGGATGAGGCAAAAGCCACCATCCCAAAGCGCGAACAGCGGCCATAGGTCGGCTTCAAACCCACCGTGCCGGTAAAGGCCGCGGGCTGACGGATCGAACCGCCGGTATCGGTACCGGTGGCGCAGGGGCTGATGCGGGCGGCGACGGCAGCCACCGATCCCCCCGATGATCCGCCGGGAACCGTTTCAACATCGCCAGCCCGCCACGGATTTATAACGGAACCGTAATAACTCGTTTCATTGGATGAACCCATCGCGAATTCATCCATATTGACCTTGCCCAGCATCACCGCGCCCGCCTGCCACAAATTGGCGGTGACGGTGCTTTCATAGGGCGGGATGAAGGGATCGAGAATCCGGCTGCCCGCAGTGGTGCGCACGCCTTTGGTACAAAACAGATCCTTCACCGCCACCGGAATCCCGGTCATCGGGCTGTGGGTTCCCGCTTTCAGGCTGGCATCGGCGCTATCGGCCATCGCCAAAGCCTGCTCAGGCGTTTCGGTGACAAAAATATTGAGGCTGCGGGCTTCCTCCATCGCCTTCAGGCTGGCCATGGTCAGTTCCCGGGCGGAACAATCGCGGGCGGCAAGCTTATCGCGCGCCTCGGCAATCGAGAGATCGGTCAATTCGGTCATATCATTCAATCACTTTGGGAACGGCAAAAAACCCGAATTCGGAAGCCGGGGCATTGGCCAGAATATCATCACGCTTGCTGCCATCGGTGATGGCATCGGTCCGCCAAAAAAGAGCATGATCGACAACGCTGGTCATCGGCTTCACCTGATCCGTATCGACCGCAGATAATTGCTCCACCCAATCCAGGATCTGGTTCAATTCACCGGCCAAAGGGGCCAATCTGTGATCTTCGATGCGAATACGCGCAAGTTTTGCGATTCGCTCTACCGTCGCTTTATCAACCGACATCGTTTTTCCGTATCCTGTGGCATTATTTCATCTGAAATCCGCATCGAAGGCGCAAAAACACCTGTTGCGGCAGCATTGCGGCGGACGCTACACGCTGATTTCAGCCCGCGCAAGAGAGGCCGCATGTCTTTTCCAGCTTGCACGCGGCACGCTTAAAGGCAACAACAAAGACAAGATCGATCATGAGGGACAAAAAACCATGGCACGCATCTTTTTATATGGCATTGCTACCATCATCGGCCTGCTGATTGCCGGCAGCGCGGTGCTTTATGCATTCTGGGATGAAGCCCAGATGTTTGCCCTGCAAAAGATGATCCCCCAGCAAAGCTATTCACAAGCCCCCCAAAGCCCCGCGCCCGATTATAGCCTGCCCGAAAGCTGGGCGGCATGGCCCGGTGCCGATGGTGATGCCACTGTCACCCCTCAGGGTGTTGCCCCTCTTGATCCCCTCTCCGCTTCCTTGGCCGCTGATGTATTTTTCATCCATCCCACCACCTATCTGGGAACGGATTTTTGGAATGCGCCGATTGATGAACCCTCGGCTACGGCGTCGATCCCTTCTGTTTTAAAGGCGCAGGCCAGCCCCTTTGCGGCCTCTGCCCAAATTTATGCGCCGCGCTATCGTCAGGCGGCATTCGGGGCTTTTATCGCCGCCAATGCCGATACGGTTTCAGCCCTGATGCTGGCCTATCGCGATATCGATGCGGCCTTTGATGCCTTTTTGGCCGCGCGCGGGGCGGATCGGCCTTTCCTGCTCGTAGGCCATAGCCAGGGGGCTTTATTGGGCAGTTTTCTCTTGAAAAACCGGATCGCGGGCACGCCTTTGGCCGATAAGATGGTGGCGGCCTATCTGCCGGGTTGGACCTTTTCACTGACCCATGATCTGGGCGCCCTGCCCGCCATGGGGGCGTGCGAAGATGCCCTTGATACCGGCTGTGTGCTAAGCTGGCAGAGCTTTGGCGAAAACGGCAATCCCGATTATATGATCAGGGGCTATCAAAATCAGATGGGCCTTGATGGCCAGTTGAAAGGGCAAAGCCCGATGCTGTGCATCAATCCCATCAACTGGCAGCCCGATGGGGCAGCACCCCGCTCGGCGCATCTGGGTTCGGTGCCGCCGGTGCCCCAGCCCGATGCCGCTTTGCCTGCCCCCCTTCCTCAGGCTTTGGCCGCCCAATGCCGGGACGACGGTTTTTTATATCTCAGCCCCAATCCCGGTGAGGCCTTCAGTCGCTTTTTGATGCCCGGCGAGAATTATCATGTTTATGATATTCATCTTTTTGCCATGGATATTCGCGCCAATGCCCGGGATCGTATCAAGGCCTGGGTGGAAAAACACGGCGCCGCATCCATCTCGCAGCCAAGCCCAGCGCAATGAATGAAGCCATAAGGATATTGGCGGGGGGGCTGGGCAAAGGCCAGCGGCTTTTGGGCTTTGATGTGGGCACGAAAACCATCGGCCTCGCCCTTTCTGATCATTCCCTCGTCATCGCCAGCCCGCTCGAGACCATCCGGCGCACCAAATTCACCAAGGATGTGGAAAGCCTGAAGGCCATCATCGCCACGCATCAAATCGGCGGCTTTGTGATCGGCCTGCCGATCAATATGGATGGCTCGGAAGGCCCGCGCTGTCAGGGGGTTCGGCAATTTGCGCAAAACCTCGAAGAAAAGCTGCCCTTGCCCCTGGCCTTTTGGGATGAGCGGCTTTCCAGCGCCGTGGTGGAACGGATGCTGATCGAAGCCGACCGCAGCCGCAAACGCCGGGCGGAACTGGTGGACAAGCTGGCCGCCGCCTATATTCTTCAAGGGGCTTTGGATAGCCTGCATGGTCGCAAATAAATATCATTTTTTTACTGTAGATTTGTCGTGTGTCAATCAATTTATACTAAACAGAGCGTCTTCTTTTCAGCATGTTTCGTAATTTATTAATGATTTCCACAATATTTTTAAGCACCCGGTGATATGGCCTTATCGCAAGGCCCAAGATCAGGATGATCCTCATAATGCTTCCCGCCAGCGCCCAAAAAACCCTAAAAATCCCTTCCTTTGGTTTTTTAGGAAAAATGAGCAAATCCCTCGGTTTTCTGGTTATCCTTGCGGCCCTCACCTTGATTGCCATGGTGGTTCACTGGTCGATCAGTGATTCCCGCTCGCAGGCCCGCACCCAGCTTGTGTCTGCCAGCTATAATCTCAGTACCAATATCAGCTATGCGTTGCGCGCGGTGGAGCTTGTGCTCAGCACCGCCACCAACCAATTATCTGCACCGAATAAAACCCTTAATTTAAAGCCCTTTTTAGAAGAAATTTCTGCGCGCCTGCCGCCAATCAAAACCATCACCATCATCAGTCCCGATGGCACCATCCAGACCGATCTGCGGGCATCTCAGCCCTCTCGCGGTGTTTCGGTGGCAGATCGCGATTATTTCAAGGTGCATCTCAATCGACAAACCGAAGGTTATTTTTATTCTCCCCCGATCACCAGCCGTGAGGACGGCAAAATGCAGATCACCATGTCTCGCGCTGCCCGGGCCCCCAATGGCGCCCTGATCGCGGTGGTGGTGGTGAGCATCGATGATCGTTTTTTCAGCCGCATCACCAATGATATGGAGCAGATGCACATCTATGAGGCCGATATTGTATATCGGGATGGCAGGATCATCTATCCGCTGATCAGTTCAAGCCCGGATCACATGATCACCCCTTTATGGATGGCGATGCTGGCCGATCTGATGGGCCATGATCCTTGGATCGAAAGCCCAAGCCTGACCATTCCCCATTCGGATCTCGATGTCGCCTTGCGTTTGCAGCGGTCGGTTTATCTTTATGCCGCCCTTGATCGATCATGGCAGCCGGTGCTTTTCATCATGCTGATCACCATCGCCTTTGTTTTCTTTGACCGTTTCCGCCGCCGCGCCCAGGATCGTCATCATCAATCGATGGCAGAAAATATCCGCCTCAATACCCGCCTGCGCACGCTGTATCATGCCGCCCCCGATGCCATCATCACGGTTGATAGCCATCAGGCCATCATTGAATTTAACAAGGTTGCCGAAACCCTTTTTGGCTGGAGCGCGGATGAAGCCTTAGGCATGCCCCTGAGCGCTCTTTTGCCCGAAAAAGCCCGCGCCGAGCATCATCGTTCGGCAGATTATTTCCTTAGAAAAAGCAGGCAGAGCCCCTATCAGATGGCGGCCCGCACCGTGAAGGGCCTGCATCGCGATGGGCATGAATTTCATGTTCGGGTGTCGATTGCCACGGTCAAGCTGGAAAGCGGCATTGCCGCCACCGCCATCGTCCGCGATGTGAATGAGCTGGAGCGGATGAACAGCCGCCTCATTGCCCTATCCCAGGATCTGGAAGCCCAATCGCGCCGGGCAGAAGAAGCCAATCAGGCCAAATCCCAGTTTCTGGCGACCATGAGCCATGAATTGCGCACGCCTTTAAATGCGATCATCGGCTTTTCCGAACTCATCCAAAGAGAAATCTATGGCCCGATTTCGCATCAGCGCTATGAAGGCTATATTTCCGATATCCGCCATAGCGGCGAGCATCTTTTATCCCTGATCAATGATGTGCTTGATCTTGCCCGCCTTGAAAGTGGGGAATCAGCCCTTGAATTTGAAAGCGTCTCCACCCGCATGGCCATTGGCCAGGCCATCAAACAGGTGCGGGGATTGGGCAAAAGCCAGGGCCTGCGGCTCAGGGTTCGGGTGCCGCGCACGATTGCAGCCATTCATGGCAATCGCCGCGCCGTGCATCAGATTTTGCTTAATCTGTTATCCAATGCCATTAAATTCACCCCGGCGGGCGGGCGGATTTTAGTCACGGCATCCCCAACGGCGGATGGCAAGATCAGATTGATCGTTGATGATGAAGGCTGCGGCATTCCGGCCGATAAAATCAACATCCTCGGCCAGCCCTTCCGCAGTCTTTCCGGCAATAGCCATCATGCCAATGAAACGGGCATGGGCCTTGGCCTTGCGATCAGCATGCGCCTCAGCCGGGAAATGGGCGGCAGCCTTGAAATCAGAAGCATCGAGGGTGCGGGCACCAAGGTCATCATCCACCTGATCGCCGTTTCCGATGACGAGACCATCAAAAACATGATCGCATCAGATCACCAGAAGGCCCCGGATAATGCGAGCGAACACATCGCGATTTAGGCGATCCCGATCAGCTTATGGGTTTGCAGGCTGATCCGCCATTGGGGATGCGCCATGCAATAGTCCGCCGCGGCTTTCATATACGCGGCTTGTTGGGGGCAATCCATCGGCTGCAGGAAAAAATGCCGGAAATCGAGATGGGCATAGCGATCCGGCATCCCGCCCTTTTGGGGATAAACCAGCTTCAATTCATCGCCCCGGCGCAAAAGCAGCTCGGCATCGGCCTTGGGGCTGACACAAACCCAATCGATCCCATCGGGGGGCAGCAAAGTGCCATTGGTTTCCACCGCAATTTCAAACCCCGCCTGATGCAGGGCATCGATCAGGGGCGGATCCATCTGCAATAAAGGCTCCCCCCCTGTGCACACCACCAAGGGCCGCACGCCGGGCAGCACCCCATGGGGCCAATGCAAAGCCACCTGCTGCGCCAGATCCTGCGCGTTTTTGAATTTGCCACCGCCCGGCCCATCAGTGCCCACAAAATCGGTATCGCAAAAACGGCAGATGGCCGCATCCCGGTCGGCTTCCCGGCCCGACCATAAATTACACCCGGCAAAGCGGCAGAACACCGCCGCCCGGCCTGCGTTCGCACCCTCTCCTTGCAGGGTATAGAAAATTTCCTTCACGCTATAGGTCATGATGCCTTGTAGCGCGTGGGATCGGCGATCCCTGCCGCCGCAAACCCTTCGCGGCGCAAGAGGCAGGCATCGCACGCACCGCAGGCGCGTCCATGTTCATCAGGATCATAGCAGCTTGTGGTTTGCGCATAATCAACATCAAGCCTTGTGCCAGCGGCCACGATCTCGGCCTTCGACATATGAAGCAGCGGCGTGCGGATTTCAATCCGCGCGGTGCCCGAACGCCCCAGCACGGTTGCCAGATTGGCCATGGTCTCATAGGCCTTGATATAATCGGGTCGGCAATCGGGATAGCCGGAAAAATCCACCGCATTCACCCCGATGAAGATATGCCGGGCTTTGCGCACCTCGGCAAAGGCCAGGGCATAAGACAGAAAAATCGTATTGCGGGCAGGCACATAGGTGATGGGAATGCCCGCGTCCCGATCTTTGTCAGTTCGCCCCTTGGGCACATCGATATCGGCGGTGAGGGCACTGCCGCCAAACAGCGCCAGATCGATGTGGGCCACTTTATGCTCCACCACATCAAGGCTTTTGGCCACCCGATGGGCCGCCAGCAATTCGGCCTTGTGGCGCTGGCCATAATCAAATGACAAGGCATGAAGGGCAAAGCCATCGGCGCGCGCCATCGCCCCCACGGTTGCGGAATCAAGGCCACCCGAAAGCAGCAGTATGGCCGGGATGCCCGGCGATGAATATCTGTGATGTTCGCTCATGGTGGCGGGCTATAGCACCTCGATGCGTCAAGGAAAAGATAGGATTGACCCCGAAGACAGAAGCTTGATGGGGCTTTCCCACCACACCATCAAAAGCCTCCGCATGATGGTCATCATTTTTGATAACTATTCTCATTTTCATTCTTGACCTACTTCCGGCTCCGTATTAACACCACAAGAAGCAATCGCAACTCATTTGCAAAAAATGTGCTCAGGGAGACTCTGTTCCATGTACTCTATTTCCAATAGCCGCCGCACATGTCTGCTGTTCAGCACCCTGCTGGCATCCAATCTTTTGGCTGGCACTGTGAGCGCGCAAACCAACTCTGCGCAGGCACATTCTGCTGATGATGCGCGCAAGACTGAAAGCTATGCCGGTGAAGAAAGGCTGGCTCTTTTGCAGATCAGGAACGAACGGGTTCCGATGGAGCGGTTGATGGTCGTGGGCCACCCCCAAAACCGCGCCAGAATAGCTGGATCGGTTAATTATATTGGTGAGGAGCAGCTGGAAACCTTCAAATATCAGGATATCCAGCGGATTTTGCGTTTGGTGCCCGGGGTCAATATCCGCGAAGAAGAAGGCTTTGGCCTACGCCCCAATATCGGTCTGCGCGGCACCACCGTTGATCGTTCATCCCAGATCACCTTGATGGAAGATGGCGTTTTGATCGCCCCCGCCCCTTATGCCGCACCGGCTGCCTATTATTTCCCTGTTGCCGGTCGGATGAGTGCGGTTGAAGTCACCAAGGGCGCTGCTGCCGTGCGCTTTGGGCCACGCACGGTCGGGGGAGCCATCAATCTTGTCAGCCGCGATATTCCGGAAGACTTCGGCGGCTTTCTCGATGCCCGTTTTGGTGAATTTGATCTTTCAACCTTCCATGGAGCCATCGGCGGCACCTTTCATGTGGATCAGGGTCTCTTGCAGAATGTGGGCTTTCTGGTCGAAAGTTTTCAATCGGAATCCGATGGCTTCAAACGCCTTCCCGATAACAGCCGCACCGGCGGTTTTGATATCGAGGATTATGTGGTCAAGCTGAAGGCCGACACCGGCAATGCCGCCGATATTTTTCAATCCATCCAACTCAAGCTTGGCTATACCGATAATGATAGCGATGTCAGCTATCTGGGGCTGACGGATGAAGATTTTGCCGAAAACCCCTTCCAGCGCTATGCGGCCAGCGCCAATGATATCATGACCACCGAACATTGGCAGGCGCAGCTCAATCATTATGCCGAATTCTCGAAATCCTTCAGCCTCACCACGGTCGCCTATTATAATGATTTCAAGCGTGACTGGTTCAAGGTTGATGATCTGGATTTCGGCGATGGCCGTTTCAGCCCGGTGGTCCTGTTCCAACCGATCGAACGGTTTCAATCGACCTTGCAATCCTTGCGCGGCGGCCCCGTGGGGTTGGATGAGGCCACTGCCGAACGCCAGGCCATTTTGGATGTTTTGCGCGGCGATGCCAACAGTATCGATGATGCCATCCAGTTGCGGCACAATAACCGCAGCTACTGGAGCGCGGGCCTGCAATCCATCGCCGCTTATGAATTCAATGCCTTTGGCGCGACCCATGATCTGGAATTTTCGGTCCGCTATCATGAGGATCGCGAAAATCGGCTGCAAAATCGTGAAAATTTCAAAATGGAGAATGGCACGCTGGTGCTCACATCTGTGGACCCCATCGGCAGCCAATCCAACCGTGTAGACAAGGCCAAAGCCTGGGCGATCAATGTGCAGGATAATATTGAATGGGGCCGCTGGCGCTTCACGCCGGGGGCGCGGGTCGAGATCATTGATCTCGCGCGGCTCGATTTTTCAACCTCCGATCCCGATCGCCTGGCGGGCACAACAGGTGAACGCAATAACAGCCTGACTTTGGTGTCTCCTGGCCTTGGTGTTTTCTACAGCCTTACGGATGAAATCACCCTTCTTGGTGGTATCCATAAAGGGGTCAATCCCCCCAGCCCCAGCGATTCTAATGCCAAAGAAGAAGAAAGCCTCAATCTGGAAGCGGGCCTGCGCTATGAAAACAATGGCGTTTCTTTTGAATTCACCGCCTTTTACAATGATATATCGAATATGCTCGGCACCTGTTCCTTTTCCCGGGGCTGCGTGGATGGGGAAATCGGTGATCAGTTCAATGTTGGTTCGGCCGAAGTTCTAGGTCTGGAAGCACAGGCTGCTTATGATATTGCCCTTGGCGATAGCGGTTTGATCATCCCCCTGCGCGGCAATTACACCTTTACCGATGCCGAATTCCGCGAGGCGGTGGATAGCCCTGTTTTCGGGGCGGTGGCCATCGGTGATGAAATCCCCGATATTCCCCGCCACCAGTTCACCCTAAGCGGCGGCCTTGAAGCCAATGATTGGGCCATCACAGTGCTGGCCAATTATACCAGCGCCACCCGCAGCGAAGCCGGTCAGGGCGACATTCCCGATATTTTCAAAATCGATAATCGCGTCGTGCTCGATCTTGCCAGCCACTATCAACTGCTTGAAAATCTGCGCCTGTTTTTCGAGATCAAGAACCTTACCGATAAAACGCACGCGGTCTCTCGCCTGCCCTATGGCTTGCGGCCCGGTCAGCCACAAACTGTCATTGGTGGGGTGAAGCTGAGCTTTTAAGCCGGATTTCTTAACCAAAAACGAGCCCCACCTTTGGCCAAAGCCGACAAGGGACCGCGCATCTTGCTGGTCCCTTTGATCGTTTTGTCCGGATCCTTGCTTGCCCGGCTGGTTTCTGAAAAAGACATGCTCCCTTGCAAATTGTGGCAGGGAGATTAAAGTTTGCGCCACGAATTCTTTCGGGGACTATAAAAAGGGATCAATGCAATGAAAATCAAAACACTCCTGCTGGCAAGCTGCTGCGCCTTTGCGCTGGCCGCCTGTGGCAATCAAAATGACAGCGAAACGAGCCAGAACAAGGCTGAAAGCGCGCAAACAACCGCCGCCAACAGCCCCGAATTGGGGGCATGGGGTGTGGAGCTTGATGCCCGCGATACCGCCACCGATCCGGGTGATAATTTCTTCCACTATGCCAATGGTACTTGGCTTGAAAATTTTGAAATCCCTGCCGATAAAACCAGCTATGGGGCCTTTACCGTGCTGCGCGACCGTTCGGAAGAGCAGGTGAAAACCATCATCGAGGATCTGGCCGACGAAACATTCGAAACCGGCAGTGTCGAGCAGAAAATCAGCGATTATTATGCAAGCTATATGGATGTGGACGCCGTGAATGCGGTGGGTATTGCACCTTTGCAGCCATTGCTTGACGAAATTGCCGCCATCGATAGCCGCGATGCATTGATCGCCATGTTTGGCCGCGCCAGCCGCGAAGGGCTTTCCAGCCCCATCGGCAGCGGCATCGGCATCGATCGCGTTGATCCTGATCGCTATATGGTCAATGTCAGCCAAAGCGGCCTCACTTTGCCGGATCGCGATTATTATCTGGCCGATGATGAACGCTTTAAAACCGTGCGCACCGCTTATGAAGGCTTTATCGCCCAGATGCTGACATTCACCGGGGCGAATGATCCCGAAACAGCAGCGAAGGACATTCTGGCCCTTGAAACCGAAATCGCCACCCATCACTGGCCTCGGACCGAACTGCGCAATCGCGACAAAACCTATAATGTCTATACCCTCGCCAAGCTGGAAGAAGAGTTTCCGGGCATGGGATGGGATGGCTTCTTTGCTGCTGCGGGCACGCCTGAGCTTCAGGAACTCAATGTCACCACCCCCAGCGCCCTTACCCCGCTGATCAAGCTGATCGATGAAACACCGATTGAAACATGGAAAGCCTGGCTGCGCTTCAAGGCCATTCAAAGCCATGCCAATCTGCTGTCTGCCGAGATCGACGACGCCAATTTCGAATTTTTCGGCAAGGTGTTGTCGGGCCAACAGGAACAGCGCCCACGCTGGAGCCGGGGTGTCAATCTGGTGGGCGGTCGCGGTGGCCTTGGTGAAGCCATCGGCCAGGTTTATGTCGAACGCCATTTCCCCGAAGACTCCAAGACCAAAATGGTCGAACTCGTGGAAAATCTGCGCGAAGCCTATCGCCGCCGGATCGAAGCCATCGATTGGATGGGCGAAGACACCAAAAAAGAAGCCTTTGCCAAGCTCGCCTCGTTCAATCCCAAAATCGGCTATCCCGATCAATGGCTCGATTTCAGCGATCTGACCATCGTGCCGGGCGATCTCTTCGCAAATTCCAAGGCCGTTTCCTATTTCTTCTATGACGATCAGATTGATCGTCTGGATGAAAAAACTGATAAAAGCCGCTGGTTCATGACCCCGCAAACGGTGAATGCCTATTATAATTCTTCGTGGAATGAAATCGTCTTCCCGGCGGCCATCCTGCAGCCTCCCTTCTTTGATCCCAATGCTGATCCGGCCGTGAATTATGGCGGCATTGGCGGGGTGATCGGCCATGAAATGGGCCATGGCTTTGATGATCAGGGCTCGAAATCCGATGCCAATGGCATTCAGCGCAACTGGTGGACCGATGAAGATCGGGCCAATTTCGAAGCCCGCACCAAATCCCTTGGCGCGCAATATGATGGCTATGAACCCATCGAAGGCCAGTTCGTCAATGGCTCGCTCACCATGGGGGAAAATATCGGCGATTTGGGCGGTCTTTCGGTGGCCTATGAAGCCTATAAAATCGCGACCGAAGGCAAGGATGTGCCCGTCATCGACGGTTTGACCGGCGATCAGCGCTTTTTCCTTGGCTGGGCGCAGGTCTGGCGGGCGAAGGATCGGGAAGAAGCGATGCTCCGTCGCTTGAAATCCGATCCCCATTCACCGGCTGAATTCCGGGTCAATGGCGTGGTGCGGAATATGGATGCCTGGTATCAGGCTTTTGATGTTCAGCCCGATGATGCCCTTTATCTGCCACCCGAAGAACGCGTGAGCATCTGGTAAACGCACCCGCGCCACACCTTACGTCATCCCGGCCCCCGAGCCGGGATCCATCTTTGGCACGCTCTGCCCTTCACGAGATGGACCCCGGGTCTCCGCCCGGGGTGACGGAAGGAGGTGGCCCGGGCTGACGGGTAAGGGCGTGGGGAGATGGGATAAAAAAACCCCCGCCGGAGGGGGCGGAGGTTTTTGAAAATCCCGGCTGACTCAGGGAATTATCCATTTAAGATCATTCCGGTGGGGTTGTGGCGCCAGTATTAGCCGTAGTTTCCGCGTTTCCAAGCTGAGTCGAAGCCGAAGTGAAAATATCTTGCAGGCTTCCACCCAGCGCGGTCATGGCGCCGATGGCGGCGACGGCGACGAGGGCGGCGATCAGGCCATATTCGATGGCCGTGGCGCCTTTTTCATTTTTCCGTAAAGCGCGAAGAAGTTTGAACATGGAGTGTGCTCCCATTTGATTTCGAGGTCCGATAACGAGAGCATGTTGTGAAAATATTGATATGAAGTTAAAGGATGAGTGGCATTTGACTAAAGAAAAGAAAGCCGAATTTAGCTCAAAACTTAGACGATTTTTTATAAATATTTGAAAGGCTTTTGGTGACGATGGATCGAACCATCCGGCAAAGAAGCAGAATTTTGCCCAAGGGCATGAAAAAGCTTGATCTTTCAACATCGGATGGCACCCGCCTGCGGATGATGCTGTGGCGGCCCGAAGGGGCCCGGGGCAGCCTTTTGCTGGTGCCGGGGCGGACCGAATTTATCGAACGCTATGCCGAAATCATTGCCGATTTTCTGGATCGCGGGCTGGCGGTGGCCATTCTTGATCTGCGCAATCACGGGCTTTCCACCCGGCCTTTGGCGAATCGGCACAAGCATTATCTGCGCGATTTCGCCCCCATGGTCGATGATCTGGGGCTTTTTGTGGCGCGGGCCGCAGATGAAGGCCTGCCCCGGCCCTTTCATCTTTTAGGCCATAGCATGGGGGGGCATGTGGCCCTGCGCTTTGCCCATGATCATCCGCAAAAGATCGACAAGCTGATTCTATCGGCCCCGATGGTGGGCATCAATTTCGGGGCTTTGCCGCCTTATTTGGTGCGGTTTCTGGTGCAGGGCGCGATGGCGCTGGGGCGGGGGCAATCCTATGCCCCGGGCCAAAGCGATTGGCGGGGTGATGCAAAGGCCCGTGCGGCTTTACGCGATTATCTGACATCGGATGCCGAACGATTCGCTGACGAGGATTGGCAATTAGAGCAGCAGCCCGATCTGAAGCTGGGCGGGGTGACATGGGGATGGATGGCGGCGGCGCTGGCATCTTGCGATCTTTTGCAAAGCCCGGGCTATGGCGAAGGGATCACCGTGCCCACGGCCTTTATTCTGGCGGGGGCTGATCGGGTGGTGGATAATGATGCCGCCCGCGCTTTGGCCCGCAATATGCCCGATGCCCATGTGATCACCATCCCCAATGCCCGCCATGAACTGATGCGCGAGGCTGATCCCATGCGCGATCAATTCCTGAAAGCTGTTGATGATTTTATCGGGAATTGATTGGGGCGGATTTTCTCATGAAGGATTATTTGGCACATCGCGCAGATGATCGAGCACCAGATGATGGAGATCGGCATCCCCCGCCGCAATCACCCGCCCGCCGGATTGGGCATCATCGCCGCGCCAGCCGGTGATCACCCCGCCCGCACCCCGGATCAGCGGGATCAGCGCCTGCACATCATAGGTTTCCAGCCCCGCTTCCACCACCAGGTCGATCATGCCCGCAGCCAGCACCGCATAGGCATAGCAATCAAAGCCATAGCGGGTGATGGGGGCAGAGCGTTCCAGAATTTTGAAGGCATCCTGCTCCAGCGGGCTGAGGAAATTAACCCCGGTGGTGGATAAAATCGCTTGATCCAGGCTTTTGCACGGGCGGCATTGGATCGGTTTATCATTCAAATGGGCGCGGCTGATCCCCGATCCGTGAATCCCTAAAAACAGCTCGCCAATATAAGGCTGGGAGACCGCGCCGATCACCGGCTGATCCCCATCATTGAGGGCGATCAGCGTGCCCCAGCTAGGCAGGCCCGCCACAAAAGCGCGGGTGCCATCCACCGGATCAAGCACCCAGATGGGGCCGCTTTGGCTTTTCTTTTCGCCATATTCTTCACCGATGATGCCATGATCGGGATAGTGCGCTTCGATCAACGCTCGCATGGCCCGTTCGGCCCCGCGATCGGCTTCAGTGACCGGATCAAAGCCGGGCTTGCCGATCTTATCATCCACGGCGATCTGCTGGCGGAAATAGGGAAGCGTGGCATCCGATGCGGCCTGCGCCAGTTTTTTGGTGAAGGCGGCCAGTTCCAAAAGCTGGTCGGCGGGCAGGCGATCCGACATATGCGGTCTGCTCATAGCTGATCCTTTTATCGTGCCTCTTGTGTTGCTCCGCTGTTTTGACCACATTGCCCCCTATCATGCCAAGCCTTCATCCTGACCATCGATGTGATATCCTTGTGATCGGAGCCGGAATCGCCGGGGCTTCGGCAGCGGCGGCTTTATCATCCGATGCGGATGTGATTGTGATCGAGGCGGAAGATCTGCCCGGCTATCACACCACCGGGCGTTCGGCGGCCTTTTATGCCGAAAGCTATGGCGGGCCTTTGATCCAGCCTTTGACCAGTGCTTCGAAAGATTTTTATCTGCACACGCCTAATGGCTTTGCTGATGTGCCTTTGGTGCATGATCGCGGCTGTTTGCATCTTTATACCGCCGAAGATAAGGCCAAAGCAAAAGCCCGGGCCGAAGCGCTGGCAGCCCGGCTGCCCGCCATTATGCAGATTGATGCCGATGAGGTTTTGGCCCGGGTGCCGGTTTTGCGACCACAGGCGCTGGCCGGGGCGATCTGGGACCCCGATTGCCGCGATCTGGATGTGGCGGCGATCCATCAGGGCTATTTGCGCCAGATGCGCCGGCAGGGCGGGCGGCTGATCTGCGATGCCCGGCTTTTGGGGCTTTCCCGCCAGCCCAAGGGCTTTTACGCCCAAACCAGCCAAGGTACGATTGCGGCATCCATGGTGATCAATGCCGCCGGGGCCTGGGGGGATGAGGTGGCGCGGATGGCCGGGCTTTCGCCCATCGGCCTTTCGCCCAAGCGGCGCACGGCGCTGGTTTTCAAGCCCGAAAAAACGACCGTGATGGATGATTGGCCGCTGGTGATCGATTTTGCGGAAACCATTTATTTCAAGCCGGAAAATGGCCGGATTCTCGCCTCGCCCGCCGATGAAACGCCGATGCCGCCCTGCGATGTGCAGCCCGATGAAATGGATATCGCCCTCACCATTGATCGGCTGGAAAAGCTCAGCACCCTCGATGTGCCGAAAATCCTCAATCGCTGGGCCGGTTTGCGCAGCTTTGCGCCCGATCGCGCGCCGGTGGTGGGGCCGGATGGCGATTGCGGCGATTTCATCTGGTGCGTGGGACAGGGCGGCTATGGCATCCAAACCGCCCCCGCCATGGCTGCCCTGACCAAAGCCCGGGCGCTGGGCCGCGATCTGCCCGATTGGCTGGCAGCCCATGATGTGCGGGCGGCGTGCTATGATCCCGCCCGCTTTCGCCCGACGAAGCTTTAGGGGGCTTTAGGCTATTTGCGTAAAAGGGACGACAGCCATAAAAGCACGATGGCACCAAGGGTGGCGACCACCAGATTGCCCAACAGGCCATAAGCCTGAAGGCCAAAAAGCCCAAAGAGGAAGCCGCCGAGCACCGCCCCGATGACCCCCACCAGCAGATTGCCCAAAAGCCCAAAACCCGCGCCGCGCATCAGCTTGCCCGCGATGAACCCGGCGGCCAGACCGATCAGCAAAAACCACAGAAGACTCATGCCCCTGCTCCTTTTTCAGTGTGCGAGGACTTTTGCAAAGGCGCATTGCCAGCAACATGCACCGTGCGCTGGGGAAAGGGAATTTCAATGCCTTCGCGATCAAAGGCGAGCTTGACCGCCTTGGTCATATCCCATTTCAATTGCCAATAATCAGCCGAGGCGCACCAGAAACGGGCGATCAAGTTCACCGAACTATCGCCCAGCCCGTCCACCAGCACATTGATCGCCGGATCGGCCAGCACCCGGGGATCGGCTGAGATGGTGGCCTGCATCACCGCCATCGCCCGATCCAGATCATCGCCATAGGAAATGCCGCAGGGAATATCCAGCCGACGGGTTTCATGAAAATTGAAATTTCTGATCGATTGGCCCCAGATCTGGCCATTGGGGATGGTGATGCGGATATTATCGGGGGTATCGAGATCGGTGGAAAACAGGCTGATGCTTTTTGCCGTGCCCGCAATGCCGCCCGCATCCACATATTGCCCCACCTTGAAAGGGCGAAAGATGAGCAGCATCACCCCGGCCGCGAAATTGGCCAAAGTGCCCTGAAGCGCCAGGCCGATGGCCAGGCCCAATGCCCCGACCACCGCCACGAGGCTGGCTGTTTGCACACCAAATTTTTGCAAAACTGCAATGATGGTGAACAAAATGATGGCATAGCGCACAAGGCTCGATACAAAGCCGGTAAGGGTTTGATCGATTTTTTCCGACCGCCCCATGATTTTGCGCACAGTGCGGTCGGCCAATCCCGCCACATAAAGGCCAATGATCAAAATGACCACAGCGCCCACCGCCGAGAGACCATAAGCGGTCAGCAATTGCAGTGCGGTCTGCCACAGGTCTTCAAGCGCTTGTGCGTCCATGAGCAGCATCCCCCTTTTGGATAATGGTTAAAATCAAGATATGATTTATGCCATGAAGCAAGGGGAATAGCGAGCAAGGAAGGCAAAAGAGAGGCAGAAAAACGCTGGCGGATCAGCCTGCGGTTTCAGATTTCCGGGCTTCGCGCTTTCTTTCATGGGGATCGAGATAGCGCTTCCTGAGGCGAATGGCTTTGGGCGTCACCTCGACCAGTTCATCATCATCGATATAGGCCAGCGCCTGTTCAAGGCTCAGCCGCCGGGGCGTGGTCAGCACCACCGCTTCATCCTTGCCCGCAGCGCGGATATTGGTGAGCTTTTTGGCCTTCAAGGGATTGACCTCAAGATCCTGACCCCGGCTGTTTTCGCCAATGATCATGCCCGCATAAACCGGCTCGCCGCCATCGATCATGATGATGCCGCGTTCTTCCAGATTCCACAGGGCATAGGTCACCGCCTTGCCGGATTCCATGGAAACCAGCACGCCATTGCGGCGGCCCTGAATCGGGCCTTTATAGGGGCCATAGCGATCAAAGATGCGATTCATGATGCCGGTGCCACGGGTATCGGTGAGAAACTCGCCATGATAGCCGATCAACCCGCGTGAGGGGGCCGAGAATGTGAGGCGTATCTTGCCGCCGCCAGAGGGGCGCATATCCTGCAATTCCGCTTTGCGCAGGCTCATTTTCTCGACAACGATGCCCTGCCAGGCCTCATCCACATCCACCATCACGGTTTCCATGGGCTCGGTGCGATTGCCGTCTTCATCGGTTTTAAACAGCACGCGCGGACGGGAAACAGAGAGCTCAAACCCCTCGCGGCGCATGGTTTCGATCAAAACCCCAAGCTGCAATTCGCCGCGCCCGGCCACTTCATAGGCATCGCGCTCATCGCTTTCGGAAATGCGGATGGCCACATTGCCTTCCGCCTCGCGCAGCAGGCGATCGCCGATCACCCGGCTTGTTACCTTGTCGCCCTCGCGCCCGGCAAGGGGGCTGTCATTCACCGAAAAGGTCATGGCCAAAGTGGGGGGATCAATGGGCAGGGATGGCAAGGGCTGGGTGAGGCTGATATCGGCCAGCGTATCGGAAACGGTGGCATTTTGCAGCCCGGCAATGGCCACGATATCGCCACAGCGGGCTTCCTCGACCGGCACCCGCTCCAGCCCGCGAAAGGAAAACAGCTTGCTGATGCGGCCCTGTTCGGCCAGCTTGCCATCCAGATTGATGGCTTTCACCGTCATCCCGGGGCGAACAATGCCCTGTTCGATGCGACCGGTGAGCACGCGACCCAGAAACTGATCGCGCTCCAACATGCTGGCCAGCATGGCAAAGGGCATATCCTCGCGCTTATCGCGCATGGGGGCGGGTTCGGGCACATATTGCACAATCAGATCAAACAGCGCTGAAAGGTCTTTGCGCTCGTCATCAAGATGGGTGACCGCCCAGCCATCACGGCCAGCCGCATAAAGGGTGGGGAAATCAAGCTGCTCTTCCGTGGCATCAAGAATGGCAAACAGATCGAACACTTCTTCATGGGCTTCATCGGAGCGGGCATCGGGCTTATCAACCTTATTGATCACCACAATCGGGCGCAGCCCCAAAGCCAGCGCCTTTTGGGTGACGAATTTGGTTTGTGGCATCGGCCCTTCGGCGGCATCAACCAGCAACACCACGCCATCGACCATCGATAAAATCCGCTCCACCTCACCACCGAAATCGGCATGGCCGGGGGTATCGACGATATTGATGCGGGTATTCTTCCACATGACAGAGGTGCATTTCGCCAGAATGGTGATGCCCCGCTCACGCTCCAGCGCATTGGAATCCATCGCACGTTCGGCAACGCGCTGATTATCCCGCACGGCACCCGATTGCCGGAACATCTGGTCCACAAGGGTGGTCTTGCCATGGTCAACATGGGCGATGATGGCGATATTACGCAAGGTCATGAATTTTCGACTCACTAAAAGAACAGGCGCGCGGACTATAGGCAGAACGCACATAAATACAAGTGCGGTGGATCGCTCTGCACGGATCTTGCGCACATTATCCCAAAAAGATGCTGAATGGCATGTGGGAAGCCTCTGCTGCATTGCAATATGAACAGAGGTGTTTTTTGGGTTGGGAAGGTTCCTTCTTCCCTTGTCACCAACTTTCGTCATCCCGACCCCTCACCCTCGTCGTCCTGGACGCGGTGCAGCACAAAGTGATGCGCCGCAGAGCCGGGACCCATCACGTGAAGGGCCCGGCGTGGGAAAGAGTGGATCCCGGGTCAAGCCCACTGCTGTCCGGTTTAAATTCACTGCCATTGCAGCACCATTTGGTTCGTGTTTTCCGGTGGGC